>JACPPP010000354.1 GCA_016190935.1 Armatimonadota bacterium
GAGCGTATGCCTGAAGAGGACTTCCACCTCTCTAGCCACGCACGCTCACAGGCGCACATCGCGCGCGATCTCCGAATCGCGTGCGAAACAGAAAGATGCGATTTGAAATTGCAGGGATTCTCTTTCGGGTGCGATGATGATATCGCACCCGATCATAGTTACTCATAACTCATAACTCACAACTCATAGCTCACTTGTCACTTTACACTTTGGACTATCCCTTCGATGCCGCCGGGCCCTGCTCGTGGTTGCCGCGCAAGAAGTCTTCAGCCAACCGTATTGCGGCATAATCGTCGTAAGGACGGTCCGGGACGAGCAAGCTCCTCGGCACGAGCCTGCGCCAGCCGGTCGGGGGATGGTCCTTGAAGTAACGAGCGCGCGCTTTCTGGGTGCTCATTCTCTCATCAACGAAGTAATATGGCGTGTCGCCAAACCGTGCGACAATAGTCTTGACAAATCTGGCGCCTGTCCCCGCGCCGATAACTATAACATCCGGTTTGAAGCGCAGGGCGAGCAGTCGCGCCGTGCTCGGCAGGTCGTCTACCCGGACTATCGCCTGCGCAAGCACACCTTCCTCCCTGGACACTATCGCTATCCCGCATTTCGCCCGCCCAGGGTCAATTGCAAGAACACTGTTAATCAAAGATTGTAACTCATCGCTCCTTTACCTCCCAGCCGTTGTGAGTGTAGAGATTGCAAAGCCTATGTTATCGAGGTTGAGCGGCCCGGCGCAGTATATATCCTTCTGAGCTATGGCTCTAAGCTCGACCTGTTTTTTAAGGGAATGAATCTGCTCCACAAGCTCCATCAACTCGTCGAGTTGGATATCGGAGATTGGCTCGGTCACCAAGTCCGGGTCGGGGCCTGCGACCGGAATTACACCCACTTTCTCAGCCTCTGACCGCACGTTCTCTCTCAAGAAGGCCATCACCGCAAGCAGTATCCTTCCCTCGGATGCGCTCCCGTCGATCATGCGCCTCGATATGCTATCGCCCCGACTGAAGGCTAGTTTGTTCCAGTACAGGTTAAGAACGACTTTCGCCCTCTCTCCCTTTAGTGTGTTGCTCACCACGACTGCCCTTGCGAGGATGCTGTCCACTGAGCCGGCGCGCCCCTGCCTTATGATAGAGTTGACGGCCTCGTTTATCAGAACATTTTCATCGTCTGGAGAGATCATGGTCCGTCTTTCGGCGTCCCTAAAGACTAATTCAGTAGCGCGGGCGCCGCTGTCGGAACCAGCCTCTACGGACTTCGCCAGATCACTCGCACTCTCAAGCAGTGCGACCAGATCACTCCTGATCTGGCTTGCAGGGCGCGTACTGTCAATTACTCTGCGTCCGATCTCTTGCCCGGCCTGCAGCACTACGTCGCCGGTAAGTAGCATGTCCTTTATGCTGGTCTCGTTCATTAGCTTCTCGCCCTGCCTCAGCATAATCTCGTTATCCGCCTGAATCACCCGCTCGGCGTCTCGAATACGCCTGTCGGCTTCCTCCAGCTCAGTTACCCTGCTTGCAAGCTCTGCGGTCATACTTGATAGCTCGCGCTGGCGCTCCTTAAGCTCTCGGTTCCTCTTGTCAAGATCGGACTTCACTGCCCCAAGCTCCTTCATACGGCCATCCAGCGCCAACGATGTCTGCTGCAACTGCTGCTCAGTAAGCTTTCCGGTGCGCCTCAAGGCCGTAAGTTGGGATTTCTCCGCCTGTATTTGCCGCTCGAGCCGGCGGGCCAGGAGTTCAACGCGGTCCCGCGCAGCTACCGCAGCTTTCTCCGCCTTGCGCGCAGTGCGTACCTGAGCGGCTTTACGCTCGACATCCTGAGAAAGCCTGCGGCTTGCCGTGGTAAGCTGGAGGTTCTTTTCGTGTAGTTTCTTGTTTCTTGTCTGAAAGAGGGCATTCTCCTTTGCAAGCCGCTCCCCACGGACAAGGACCTGCCGTAACCTTGAGCTTGCTGTCAGCATCGTGCCGAGCGTCAGGATTGCGATGAGCATGCCGGTGATGGTAGTTACGATGATAGCTGTGTGCCGTGGCCGCAGACCGAAGAGCGTCAGCCGCCGCTTACCCATCTTCCGCCCGATCAGGTCACCGAGGTACGCTATAAGCCCAGAAACCAGCACCAGAATGATCGCAAAGAGAATTGTATAGGTCATTTCTGTGCTCCTAAAGAAGCTGTCAGCTATCAGCGGTCAGCCGCCAGCTTGACGGGTGTTGGGTGTTGGGTGATGGGTGTTGGTAACGGTCATGGGGCATGGGTCATGGGTCATGGGTCATGGGAAGACCCACTATCACCTATCACCCAATACCCAACACCTACCCCGCTCCTCACTTCGCCGAGCGAAGGAGGAGGATTATCCCCAGCAATATCCCCAGTATATCAGCCGTAAACGCCCCGATCGCCGGTGATAGGCTGCCCTGCAGCGCCAGAGCCGACGTAAAGTGCCAGGTGAACCAGTATGCGAAAATGATAAGAATGCTAAGGCCGATCCCTACCGATGTGCCCGTCCGCGCCGGACGTATGGCAAGCGGCGCTCCGATAAGCGCGAAGACCAGAGCCGCCACTGGGATCGCCAGTTTGTTGTAAAGGTCCACTTCAAGCTCGATCAGGTCTTTTGGTTGTATGCCTCCTCCTCCGAGGCTGGAAATCTGCCGCCGCAACTCTCGAAAAGTCATCTCCTCCGGGCCGAGTTGGTTCCGTATTATGTCCTGTGGAGTCTGGCTGAGCTCAACAGGTTCCGACTCCAAACCCTTGAAGCTCCCGGACGACATCTCCCGGCGATCTCTATCGGAGTCTGTGAGTATATACCATTTGCCGTCCCTGAGCGACCAGGTGTTTCCACCCTCCCAGCGGGCTGTTCGAGCCTGAAATAGCTGAGACGGCCCACTTTCATTATAGCGCGTAATCGTAACATCGCGCATAGTTTTGGTTTTCGCACTAAAGCCGCCGCGTATGTAGATGGTGGTATTAGTATCTCTATCTACGATCATAAAAGGCCTGTCAGTCGAGACACCCTCTTTGATAACCCTGGACTTGATCGCGTTCGAGAGCCTGTTGCTCTGCGGAACTATAAGTTCGCTCATCATAAAGCCCAGCGCACTGACCAGCACGCCGAGCACGACCACCGGCACTACGGACCGATACAGACTGATCCCGCTTGCGTAAAGCGCGGTAACCTCGCTGTCGTTGGAAAGCCTGCTGAAAGCCACCAGAACGGCAAGGAGCGCCGACATAGGCAGCGTGTATATGATAACCCCCGGAAGCGCCAGAACCAACAGCTTGAAAGCGGTCAGGGCGGGGACCCCCTGCAGCACCAGGTTCGTGAGCTTCAGAAGCTGCTGGGTAGCGAACATGATCGAGGTGAACGCTGCCACGCCGAACAGAAACGGCCAGAAAAGCTCGATCCCTATGAACCGGTCAAGTATCTTCATCGGGCGGCCTCACATCTCAAACCGCTCACCAAGGTAATACTTCCTGGCAATCGGATCGTCAGGCAGATCCGCAGCAAGGCCGGATGTGGCGATCTTGCCCTCTGAGATGATGTAGGCCCGGTCGGTGATCGAGAGCGTCGCACGGACGTTATGGTCTGTTATGATGATGCCGATGTTCTTTTCCGCTCTGAGCCTCGCGATGACGGTTTGGATATCCTCTATGGCTATCGGATCGACACCGGTAAACGGCTCGTCGAGAAGAATGAACGAAGGATCATTGGCAAGCGCACGGGCGATCTCAGTCCTCCTCCGCTCTCCGCCGGAAAGGACTATTCCCCTCTCGTTCCTGAGGTGGCGCAGATGGAGCTCGTCGAGAAGCTGATCGAGCTTCTTTATTCGATCCTTCTTCCCCACCCCATTCATCTCGAGCACGAGCAGCACGTTTTCAGCAACCGTAAGCCTACGGAAAACCGATGGCTCCTGGGCAAGATACCCTATGCCCTGGCGCGCGCGAGCGTACATGGGCATTCTCGTGATGTCTCTTCCGTCGAGCGTCACCCGTCCCTTGTTCGGCCTGACCAGGCCGACTATCATATAGAACGTGGTGGTCTTGCCGGCGCCGTTCGGTCCCAAAAGCCCGACTATCTCACCGCGCTCGACCGAAAGGCTCACTCCATCGACCACGGGCCGCCCGCGATATACTTTTACCAAACCATCTGTTTCAATACGCAATCTTGATACTCTCTCATCTAACCGGGACTAGGCGGAAGCAATTCAATCACGACAACACGAAATTTTTCGTAGTTTCGGGTCGCGCCCGGATACAGCGTGATGCTCACTTTCGGTGTGCCTATGCCGCCTGAACCGCTGAAGGGATGAAAGTCTCATCCGTTTCATATACATCTCATCTGTTCTGCGGTTCAGGAGCTGCAACTCATCGCTCATTGCTCGCTGCTCGGCGGAACCGGGGTGAACTCCAGCCTGCTTTTGCCGGGGTCGCTTTCTATCCGCAGCCTGGCCTCGCCGGCCTTTAGCTCGGCTGATGGCTTGAGGCTGACTATAGCTTTATCCGCATTAACTTTGAGCGGACCGGCGAAGGCGCTCGGGTCGGTGCTCTCAATCCGCACGTTGCCAGTAAGGACAGCCTGCCTTGTGTCCGCCCGATCTATCTCCGCGCGTTCCGATCTTGCTTCCGTTGATTTACCCGGTTCCGGCCTGGTAAGAAGCCATACATCCCCCGCCAGGGTGGCGCTGCGAAGCGATCCCGCTCCGGGTTCTCCACGCACCAGGCCGAGCCTGATCACCATCTTGGCCGCCTTAGCCTCAAACGATCCGTCCGACGTGCGCATGTAAACCCGCGGACCCGCAAACGTTATCTCATTCTCCTTGGTTAGAGTGATGCTGCTGTATCCGGTCACCTCGACCGTTCCGATCTGCTGCCTCTGTGCTGACAGCGGGACCGACAGCAGGATAATCAGCCAAAGAGTTATAACCAATCTGACCATTAATACCGTCTCCTCATCCACTCATCGCTCATTGCTTTCCAATAACAGCGCGGGCCTCGGATGGATCGGCCATAATCTTTACCGTCCGGAGCCTCGTGTCGGCTGTAAACGCCGCCGCTTGTATAGACGCAACGGGGCCGGTGGCGGTTATCCCTCCGTTGCCCACCAGCTTGTTCTCCCTGGAATACCACTTGATCCACTCGGCTCTGATAACCCTGATGGTGCTGTCCGGCGTTTCCGATACGATCTTGACTCCACCCGTGGCCGTTATCACCCTCGTCTTTTCATCAGCCTCGACAATCGGAGCGGACATCCGCGCAACGAGCTTTCCACCGTCATAGAACTCCGCGTTGACGCGCTTCATAGACGCCTTTCCGGTGACAGTATTGCCTGTAAGCTCGTGCGCCGTAGCTGTCAGCCTGGGCTTGTCGTCCTCACGCCAGGCCAGGCTGATCTGCCTGCCAATCACCTTCAACTCCGGCGGGGGTTGTTCTTTGGGTTCGGCCGCCGGAGCCTCGCCGACCTCCGTCTTCTGGTTCTCCTGCTGTACCTTTGGCTTTTCCGGGGTCTGCTTCGGCGGAGGCGCAGGTTTCTCTGTCCGTTCCGCGGGTTTCGGTCTTTGTTCGACAGGCCGCTCGCTTACTCTGGAGCATCCCGCCAGAACAAGCAGCGCCAGCAGAGCTATCCCCCACCCTATTGTTGTCCTCATTATGTCATCAGGCCGGCAGCAGCAATTGCGACCGGCCCTCCCATGCTCTTATTACGTAACTATGACGTTCATTTCGGCAAGCTTTTGCCACAATCAAGTTTACCATAACTGTCTCCCACTCGTAAATGAGATGGGGCTTCTAGTCCTGAGACGAGATCAATTCGGTTTTCGCGCGAAACAGAAAGTTAACAGGTCTGAAATGCCCCGGAAACATTTGCAGGCAATAATACAAACAGGCAATAATACAAAATAGAAGTATGGCCAAGTCGGCCTGGTGGTCCCAGACGACCAACTTCCGCTTCCGATGCAGCAAGCAGAACTACAGGCGGAGGAACGGCCATGAAAGGCATCTGCAGCACCTGCAAGCACACGGTTTATTGTACCTACAGACCGGACGGCGGGGCAAATATGTGTGATGAGTATGAGGATCCTGGTCTGGCTCAGGAGTTCGATTGGAACCTCCGGGAACTTGTTGAGTTGACCGAGAGAACCGAGTCCGACGACCGGCCAGCAGGCCCATAGTCAGATTACTTGAGGCGCGGATTTCAAATCCCCAGATGGTCGGGGTCATCATGAATATTGACTATTTAACCGGCAGACACCGATAGTATCTAACAACTGAAATTGCGTTCAATCTGCACGCAACATGAGTAGTCTATGCTGCGGCAAGAGACGGGATAACGACGAGTTCGCGGAACTTGAGGGCAGTCA
>JACPPP010000356.1 GCA_016190935.1 Armatimonadota bacterium
GACCTAGCCCGTGCGAAGTATCGTCAATCCTTGATGAGGTAATACCACCAACCGGAGAGCCGTGTGCGGGAGAACCGCACGCACGGTTCGGAGGGAGGGGAGACCGGGTAACCGGCCTTCCCTACCCCTATCAAAACGCGCTATGGTTGACTCACTTGTGGAGTAAAGCGATAGGTCTGATAGGTGCAGGTCATTGGCAGGATAGTCGCGCATAAACGACTCTACTTCATCCGCCTTCTCCTGCTCTAACAGCAGCTCGAGGAGGATGTTGCTGTCCAGGAGGTACATCAGTCTCCCCACCAGTCCAGTGCCTTGTGTTGTAGTTCCACTGATGTGTACTGATCGCGCATATCCTTCAGTGCGCCTCTCCAATCCAGCCTCAATCTGCGCGCGGATTTCCTCGTGTGTTTCCTCGCCAGGAAGTCTACAAAATCCTCTACCTCATCTTGTGCTTCGCGGGGCAGGCTCTTGATTTTCTCTTCAATTGAGGACATACCGGCTTCCTCCGATTTGGCTCTATTATGCTATCTCTATTATACCATCTATCTATCGGGTCGAAAGTCTAAAGTCTATGATCAAAAGCTACTGTTCGGGAGAGACTTTAGACTTCCCTCCCGATGCTCGTCAATAGGTCGGGTTAATTTGGTATTACGGCTGGATTAGGGGCTGGGTTGCTCGGCCATATTCGTCAAGGGTGCCGGCGGTGAGTGGCCTGCTGACCTTGAGCTTGTCCTTGACGGCTGACAGCGCCTTGCGCACGTCTGCGGGAATCGTCCAGTTCGCGGGCAGATATATCTCAGTGTATCCAGATAGCCGCCCTGGGTCTTTTGCCAGAACATGGTCCGAAAGCACATCTACCGGCGACTTTCCCCCGTCAGAGAGATTCTCATAGGCCGACAGATACGGCGCGATTTCGGCAGAGCGGTTGATCAAATCCCACGTGGATACGTAAATCGCCTTCGCAGGATTAGGACGCGCAGCAGGGTATCTGGTCAGTTTGCCGACGAAATGCAGAAACGGCCACCTGTTGTTATCGCTCATATTGGAAAGGTCCCAGTTGGCCAGAACGATGGCGCTCGCGCCGTGCTCGAAGGCTCTGACCCCCTGATTGAAGTAGCGGCCGTTGGTCGCTTCAGCGTGCGTTGCGGCGTCTACTCCACTCGCGATCCTGACGTTGGGGGCGCACGTCCGGGCGTAGTCCGTCGAGAACGCATGGTTGTCGCCCGGCGAGTCCACTGTAAACAGCCAGTCCATTTTTCTCGTCAGCGCCGCCACGTTCGTAGTGCGGCGATGGGGATTGTCCCACAGGCAGCCTGTTTGCAGCGCGACTTCGAGCTCGGAGACGCTGCGTACGGCGTTGGCTATTCCATCCAGTATTCGCAGGAGAGTCCACTCAAAATAGAGGTGGCGAGCGGTCTCGTGGGCCTCTTTGAGCTTGATGGCGTCCCAGGAAGAATAGTCCCTCGACCACTTATCGTTAAGATCGGACAGGGACCGATACTCTCGCCTCATCCACCGGGAGAAATCTTCCTCCGCTGCTGCTGAGTAATCTACGTCCGCATCAGGAAAATACTCGCTCCGCATGTAGAGGTCGAAAGCAGGAGATAGGCAGACAACGGGGTAATCCCCCGCAATAGAGCCGCTGTAACGCGACCCATAGTGCCGGGCAACCTCCCTGAAGAACCGGACAATTCTGTCCCTTACAATCGGGTGGGCCAGCGAGGGCAGCGTGCCGGAGTCCGTCTTGCGCCGGTAGATTTCCCCGTCCTTTGTGCGCTGCAGCATGTCTTCGGTGAGCCACTTAGGAACCTGGTCTCCAAGGGTTGTGGTATTCACCTTGATGAAGACGGACATGCCCTGTGAGACTATATGGTCTATTCTGCTGTCGGCTACGCTGAAATCGTACTTGCCGTCGTTCCCCCGGACAGTCCACGGGATATCTATGCTTATAGAGTTCATCCCCTTTTGCTTGCTCTCTCGGACGAACTTCTCGAAAAGCAAGGGGTCTTTGTAGGTCGGCCACCAGGAAAATACGGTGCTGACATAGAAACGCCTGCCGAGCGTGCTCGCTTGGGAAGCAACAGCACAGGCTGAGATTGCAATAAGAGCGATTCCGCAAACCGCAATATATTTCAGTCGCATAATGGGGACACCTTCCTTGGCTGTGGACTGCGGGGCTTCAATTGCGCAGCTTGTTTCAATTTACACTAATGCTTCAGCGAAGTCAAGTGGAATCTCGAAAAACGATGCTCCTGATTTGACATGAGGCCCTGTTTTGCCTATAATTAGGATGGTATTTGCTCACGCCGCGGGCTGGACACCTTCGGGTGGCGCCAGCCCATCATACTTTTGGGAGGTATAGAGTGTCAAAATACCACAAGTTACTGCTGCTCACAATAGCTCTGATTATAGCTGCTGCCACTATTGTCTGGAATGTGCCCATGCGCAGGGGGCTCGACCTCGCGGGCGGCATCAGGGTGGTCCTGCAGGCCGAAGAGGGGTCACTGGTTGGCGCCGATGGCAAGCCTCTTAACACGGCCGACAAGGCCAAGAAGATGGACGCAGTCATCAAGGTGATTCGCTCGCGCGTCAAAGGACTTGCGGGCGTTGCCGAGCCAGTTGTGCAGAGACAGGGCGATGACCGCGTTATAGTGGAACTTCCCGGATTGAAGGACAAGAAGCGGGCGCTGGAGGATATACAGTCCACCGCCCAGCTCGAGTTTTACTGGCTCCGCGATGTAGAGTCGGAAAGGAACGTCTCCGGCAAGTGGGAGATGCTCGATCCGGAAGTAGATGCCGAAACGGGCATAGATGTCTACTCCTTCAGGAATAAGGCCACTCAGGAGATCATCAAAGGCGATACTGCGGTAGGTCAGAGGAGGATCGTCAGCGAGGTCATAAACGCTTACGATCCGATAAAGAACCCGGATGGCATAAAGCCGATGCTCACGGGAGACGACCTGAAGCCGAACGCGAAGGGAGACCTCTCGAACGGCACTGTTCCGGTAATCTCCATAGAGTTCAACCCGAAAGGGACCAAGATCTTCCGAGATTTCACAAGAAGGCACGTCGGTGACATTACGGCAATCCTTCTTGGAGGCAAGATAATCACAGCGCCGACCGTGAGGGTACCGATCACCGACGGCAAGGCCATCATTGAGAGGTTCGAGACCCTGGACGATGCCCAGCGGCGGGCTGAGTTCTTGAACGCCGGCGCGCTGCCCGTTCCCCTGCAGATAGCCCAGATGGACGACATCGAGGCAACGCTTGGCACGGAGACGGTCAACCAGGCGCTTATGGCGGGGATTCTCGGACTTGGGCTGGTTCTGCTCTTTATGCTCGCTTATTACAGGCTGCCCGGACTTCTGGCGAATGTTGCGCTTGTTATCTACGCTCTTCTGACCTTTGGCGCGTATAAGGCAGCGGGCGCTACGATGACCCTGCCGGGTTTGGCAGGTTTTATCCTGTCAATTGGTATGGCAGTGGACGCCAACATCCTGATATTCGAACGCCTGAAGGAGGAGCTGAAGAGCGGAAAGACGCTCAGGGCTTCGATCGACACGGGGTTCGCAAGGGCGTTTACGGCGATATTTGACTCCAACGTCTGTACCGCGATTACCTGTATTATCTTGATGTGGTATGGGAGCGGCCCGGTGCAGAGTTTCGCGTTCACCCTGCTAGTTGGTGTGGCCATAAGCATGTTCAGCGCCATTACGGTGACGAGAACGTTCCTTCACCTGCTGGTCAGCCAGGAGTGGGCTCAGAAGCCGAGCCTGTTCGGGCTTGGGACATCCTGGTTTGCCCGGACCGGACGGCAGCTTGATATCATCGGAAAGCGAAACTACTACTTCGCTCTCAGTGGACTGGTGATCCTGCTCGGACTCATAGCTTACGGAGTAAACTGGAGCGCGACGGGCAGCGGGCTGAGACCTGGCATCGAGTTCAAGCCTGGCACCTCGATTCAGATGACGTTCGACCGGCCGGTCACGCTCACGGAGGTAACCCGTATTGTCTCCGCAGAAGGCGTTGAGAACACAGTGCAGATTTCCGGCGGGAAGACGGCTTTTGTCAGGACGAGCCTGATACCTGGAGAGACCACAAAGGAATCTTTGGCGTGGCAGGACAAGGTTGACGGCATACAGAAGGCGCTCGAAAAGAACATAGGTCCGATAAAGGATGTGCAGACGTCCACAGTCGGGCCGGTCGTGAGCGCTGAGCTTACAAAAAATGCCATAATAGCCGTAGTTCTGGCCTCGATAGCGATAGTTATCTATCTCTCGTTCCGGTTTGCGATCGGAGGAGTCGCAAACGGAGTAAAGTACGGCACGGCGGCGATTGTCGCGTTGATACATGACGTGCTGGTGACAGTTGGGCTTTTTGCGGCGCTGGGCTACCTGCTGAAATGGGAAGTTGACACGCTGTTTGTGACCGCGCTGCTTACCATAATCGGATTCTCCGTCCACGACTCGATTGTCGTGTTCGACAGGATGAGAGAGAATTTGAGGCACAGGCTCAGAGGTGAGGATTACGAGGGACTGGCAAACAGGAGCATTCTGCAGACCTTTGCCAGGTCGATCAACACTACATTGACTGTGGTGCTGACGTTGGCTGCGCTGACGGCGTTCGGAGGGCCGATCATCAGGCACTTCTACATCGCCCTTTTGGTCGGTATTATCAGCGGAACGTACTCTTCTATCTTCAATGCGACACCGGTCCTGGTAGTCTGGGAGGGCATCGCGGCACGGAGGAAGTCCGGCGGCAGGAGGACCTTCGAGGACAAGCCTCTGGTTGCTGAGGAGCGCGCGCGCAATCTGCGGCCGGTAGAAGAGGACAAAACCGCCGGCAACGGCAGCGGCGTCGAGAGTGAAGGGCAAGTTGCTGCTGCGCGAAGTCCCGGACGTGTAAAAACCAAGCCGAAGAAGAAGAGGCGCTACTAAGCAGCAATAACGCCTGAATCTGGTAACGTAGAGAGCCTGTGGGGACTTGGCGCGCGTGTGCGGAAACCACAGGCTCTTGTTTTAAGATTTTAGATTTTAGATTTTAGGTTTTAGATTTAAGGGAGAGGTTTTCGAGTGAACGAGGAGCAGATGAAACAGTGAACTAAGATCTTTGAAACGCGAAGGACGCGAAGAAGCGCGAATAACGCGAAAAGGGGGCCGGGTGACAGGTGCCGGGGCCGGATGAATATCCGGGACACCTGCGCCGGGGAGGAATCTCCCCGGCGATGTGCGCCTGTGAGCGTGCGTGGCTAGAGAGGTGGAAGTCCTCTTCAGGCATACGCTC
>JACPPP010000355.1 GCA_016190935.1 Armatimonadota bacterium
TCCCTACCCCTATCAAAGGTCGGAAACACGAAACGGAACCCTGAACCGGGGAAGAGAGGAATGGTCTGAGACGGGGAATTCCAGATTCCTCGCCTCCCCATTTTCCCCGTCTCCCCGGTTCAGAATGCTTCCGCGATTAGATCAATTCCGGCTCAGCCGGGTTAGGAGTAAAAGATGTACTTCAGATTGATAGCTGTCTTCGTAATATTTGCCGTAGTGGCGCTGCCTGCGGCAGGCAAGGTTGATGTGGTGGCGTCCGCTCCGAACCTTGCCGATATAGCTAAGAGCATCGGGGGCAACCTGGTCAGCGTGACCAGCCTGGCCAGGCCCTCGCAGGACATCCATTTCGTGGAGCCCAGGCCGAGCTTTGTGGCCGGGCTGAGGAACGCCGACATGGTAATCGTCTACGGGATGGGCTACGACTTGTGGACGCGCCCGCTCATCGACAACGCGAGGAACAAAAAGATCGTGCCCGGCGGACCCGGATATGTTGATGCTTCCCTGGGAATTCAAAAGCTCGAAGTCCCGAAAGGCAAGATCGATATGTCGATGGGAGAGCTCCATCCTCTGGGCAACCCTCATTACTTCCTTGATCCACAGAACGCCCGGGCGATAGCCAGGAACATAATGGGAGGGCTTATCCGGGTCTCGCCCAAGGACGAAGATACGTTTCGCGAGAACTATACGAAGTTCACAAGCCAGCTTAACACGGCCTCCGAAAAGTGGGAGCAGACTATGGCTCCTCACAGGGGGAAGAAAGTCGTCACTTATCACAAGTCATGGATTTACTTTCTCAAGCGGTTCGGCCTGGTCGAGTTCGACAATGTAGAGCCTAAGCCCGGCATTTCGCCCTCGCCATCCCATGTAAGCCGGCTTATCGCCAACATGAAGCGCGAGAATGTGAAGCTGATAATTATGGAGCCATACTACCCCAGTAGGTTCCCTGATATGATCGCAAAGCAGACCGGAGGAAAGGTCCTCCAGGCGCCGATATCTGTCGGGGACGGGAAGATAGACAACTATATCGAGCTTATGGAGACGATCACGAAGCAGATCGCGGAAGGGTTGAGATGATAGTAAGATTGACAGATGTTGAGCTGGCGTACGGAAGGGACTGGTCTCTTTCAGGGATCGATCTGGAGATACCGAGGGGAGACTTTCTTGCCATCGTCGGCCCGAATGGGTCGGGCAAGACCACGATTCTCAGGGCGATACTCGGCATCCACAGTCCGAAGCGCGGCGAGATATGGTGGGATAAGGGGCGCAGGTTCGGTTACGTGCCTCAGAGGCAGTATATAGATGAGATATACCCCCTGACCGCCTTCGACGTAGCCTTGATGGGCCGGTACTCGCTTATCGGCCCGCTCTCCAGGCCATCGCGCAAAGACAGGGATGTAACCCTTGAGAGCCTGGACCACGTCGGTGTGCGCGAGCTTGCGGACCGCGCTTATCGCAATCTCTCCGGCGGGCAGAAGCAGCGGGTGCTGATTGCAAGGGCGCTTGCGGGCGAGCCTGATGTTCTGGTGCTGGATGAGCCTACTAACGACATGGACATATCCAGCGAGGCCTCCACTATGCGGCTCATTTCCCATTTGCACGAGGCGCATAAGATGACGGTAATCATGGTGAGTCATCTGCTGAACGTTGTGGCCGACTACGCCAGGACCATTGTTCTGTTGAGCGAAGGCAAGCTGATCACCGGGCCTGCTGAGCAGGTGCTCTCCACCGACAGTCTGAGAAGTGTTTACTCTGAGCCTGTCGATGTCCTGCACGTATCCGGCAGGCGGGTGATTGTTGCGGGGGGTAACAATGATTAGCGCATTTCATGATCCGTTTATGCGCAGCGCCCTTGTCGCGAGTCTCGCCGTAGGGATCGTTTGCGCGTATCTCGGCGTGCACGTAGTGCTGAGAAGGGTCGTGTTCGTGGGCGCGACGCTGGCGCAGGTGTCCGCAGCCGGGATAGGGCTTGCTCTTCTGCTCGGCCTGAACCCCTGGCCGGTCTCGATTGCGCTCATGCTGGTTGGGGTAGCAATCTTCTCCCTTCGCAGCGCCGACCGCCGGGTGACGCGCGAAAGCCTGATAGGAGTCGGCTACGTGGTCGCGTCGGCCCTGGCCGTGTTGTTCGTCGCTAAGAGCGCACAGGGGGAGGCGCACCTGCTGGATATGCTCTCCGGAAACATCCTTACGGTCACTTCGAGGCAGATCATTGCTATGGCGGTAGTTGCGGTGGTCGTAGGTGCCCTCCATCTCGGATTCGGCAAGCAGTTTCTGTTTACCGGACTCGATCCTGACATGGCAAGGACAGCGGGTTTCAAGGCCGGCCTTTGGGACCTCTTCTTCTTTCTGACGCTCGGCGTCACGATAGTATTCGCGATTCAGATAGCGGGCGCTCTGCTTGTATTTGCCTTTCTCGTAGCGCCGGCCGTGACGGCTCTGCTCATCACAGAGAAGCTGAGCCGGGCATACATTGCCGCGATAATCGCAGCGGTGGTCGCAACGGTCGCCGGCCTTCATCTGTCGTTCCTGCCTGCGCTTGACTTGCCTTCAGGACCGGCCATCGTCGTTGTGTTGTTCACTATCCTGGCGCTTGTGGCTGCGTGGACACGCGTTCGGTAATAGGCTATAATAGACGCAGCAGTTCTGAAACGCGTCCTTCGACAAGCTCAGGATGCGCGAATTGTACGAATGACGCGAAAGAAGCTGTCAGCAATCAGCCGTCAGCGGGAGACTCCAATCTGAAATCTGCAATCTCAAATCTGAAATCCCTGAACCATGCTCTCTGGTAGCTCACATGGAAGACTTCGAAATCTCTGGTAATAATCAGCTTCGCAATACGGGCATCGAGATAATCGGTGAAGTGCCCTGGGGCGCTCACTTCTGCCAGTTCTACGAAACCGAGCAGGACCTGACCGAGATATTAGTCCCCTATTTCAAGGCAGGCTTGGAGAGTAACGAGTTCTGCATGTGGGTTACTGCCGAACCTCTTCATCGAGACGAGGCTGAGGCGGCGCTGAGATGGGCGATGCCGGACCTCGACCGGTATCTAAAAGCCGGCCAGATAGAGATCATTTCCTACGATCAATGGTATGTCCTGGATGGCTCTTTCGATCAGGACCGGGTACTTAGCGGATGGGTCGAAAAGCTGGAGCGAGCCCAAAAGAAGGGTTATGACGGTCTCAGGCTCACGGGCAATACGTTCTGGCTTGAGAAAGATGACTGGAACGACTTCACCGACTACGAAGAAGCAGTAAACGCGGTTATTGGCAACTACCGGATGATCGCGATCTGCACTTACTCGCTTGCCAAGTGCGGGGCTTCTGAAATCGCTGATGTAATCAGCAACCACCAGTTCGCCCTGATGAGGCGCGGCGGTCAGTGGTCGATCGTCGAGGACGCCCAAATCAGGCGGACGAGGGAAGAGCTGCGCCGAAGCGAAGAGCGATACAAGACCCTTTTCAACGAAATGACCGAGGGCTTTGCCGTGCATGAGATCATCTGCGATGAGAGCGGCCAACCCTGCGATTATCGTTTCCTAGAAGTCAATCCGGCGTTCGAGAAACTGACCGGTCTGAGGAAGGATGACGTCATAGGCAGGACGGTGCGGGATGTTCTGCCTGGGATAGAATCATACTGGATAGAGACTTTTGGCAAGGTCGCTTTGACAGGCGAACCGGCTCATATTGAGAATCTCTCCCAAGAACTTGGAAAATACTACAGCGTTTACGCATTCTGTCCCGCCCCAGGCCAGTTCGCCTGTGTGTTCCTCGATGTGACGAAGCGACGGCAGGCGGATATGGAATTGCAGAGGCGCGCCGAGCAACTTGCCGACGCGAACGAAGAGCTGCAGGTGCAGGGCGAGTCACTGGCTGCCATAAACGAAGAGCTTCAGAAGACAAACGATGAACTCGCGGTCATTAATCAGCAACTCGGCGAGACTCGGACCGAGGCGGAACGAAGGGCAGCGGAATTGCAGGCTTTCGTATCCAGCGTTGCGGACGGAGTCAGCCTCATCGACGGCCAGGGCGACGTCGTCTGGATGAACGAAGCCGGCAGACGCATACTGGCTGTTCCTCCCGGCGAGCCCGTTCAGGACTGGATGTTGCGAAGCCAGCGGTTTACATTAGACGGAGAACGTTTGGCTCGAGAGCGGAGGCCAGTCCACCGGGCGCTGCGCGGCGAGACAGTTCGCGACTTTTGGTACAAGGTCGTGACTCCCGGTGAACAAGAGATTATCGTCAGCGCCAGCGCATCGCCCGTGTACGACAGCGACGGCTGCATCAGCGGGGCAACCTATGTCTTCCGAGACGTAAGGGAGAGAGTGGAGTTGGAGAGGCAGCGGGAACAACTGCTCCAACGCGAACGGCGGATCGCCGACATGCTGCAGCAAGCGCTCGTCCCACCACAACTGGCTTACAACAAGATGGGCTGCCGCATTGCAACAAGGTACCAGCCTGCCCTAAAGGAAGCAGAAGTCGGCGGCGACTTCTATGATATATTCGACTTGGACGGCGGAAAGATTGGCATACTGATCGGTGACGTCGCGGGCAAAGGGCTGGTTGCGGCCATCCGGGTGGCTGCTGTGAGACACGCGATACGCAGCTATGCTTACCTCGACCCAAGCCCGGCCAGAGTATTGATGCTAGCGAATGATGCTCTCTCCAGGGATGAGGCTGAGACAGGCAGTATGCTGACAGCGATCTTTGCGGTAATCGACATGCCTGCGCGCGTTCTTACTTGTGCGTGTGGCGGTCAGGAGCCTCCGCTGCTCCGGACCGCGAGAGGAACTACGAGCGAAATCCCTGCGGGCGGCTCACCACTTGGTATCGCCAAAGGGTTTACGTATACAGAAGAGAGACATCGGCTTCAGCCGGGCGACACTATCATAATGGTAACTGATGGAATCACAGAGGCTCGGAGAGACAGTATCTCATTTTTTGGAAAAGAAGGAATAATAGAGTACCTGTCCAGTGCAGAGGGGCTTTCACCCGATGATATTGCGTCCGGGCTGCTGACCGCTGCTATCTCACATGCGCGAGGGAGCCTTCAAGACGATGCGGCAATAGTAGTCTTTCAGCATGACGATGAGACAACGGGGGAAACAGAATGGTTGACTCAGCTCAGTCAGCGCAGGTTAGCGTGAAGGAAGAATATGGAAGAATTATAGTAGCGGCTGACGGCTCGCTGGACTTCACGAACACGCGAGAATTCTGGGAGACGCTTAAAACGGCTGCGACGACCGCAGATGACGTTGTTCTGGACCTGCGATCTGTGTTTTTCATTGATACGGCAGTGCTTGAGTACATAGCAAGGGCTGGCCGGGCCATGCAGCAGCGTGACAAGCGCCTGAAAGTAGTTGTTTTAGATCAGAGTCATCCGCAGCGCGTGCTGCATCTATCGCACTTTCAAGAACTGGTCGACATAGAGATTCGGCCGGAGGGCAGCCAGAATTAGGCGGTTCTGACTGAAATTGCGCGCAAAACGCATAGCTTTTTGATCACGAAAGCAAGTGTTGCCGTATGAAGCATGGTGGCTCCAGGTTCGTCTGTTTTGCCTCCTGAACCGCGGAGACGCGGAAGGAAATTGAGCTGCGGAAGGTTGGAATTCCGCGTCTCCATCCCTTCCCCGCTTCCGCGGTTCAGGTATCATGAGTTAGGCGGGCAGTAACTATTTTCTTTGGTTTTCGTGCTGTCGTGATTAAATTGGTTCCGGCTACGCTGGGTTAGGTTATGACGGACAGAAACGAAGTAACACTTGAATTAGATAATATTAAGAGGGATCTTCCCCGCACACGAGACATTGTGCTGGACGCGGCGAGGGATATCGGCTTCACCGACAGTGATGCATGGTGTATCGTATCGGCTGTTTTCGAGGCTTGCGCAAACGCCGTAGTACACGGCCGCCGGGGCTGCCAGGGCCGGATTACACTCTCAGTCAGAACGTATGACGACCGGCTGGAGGCCATAGTTCAGGATACGGGGGCCGGGTTCACCTGTCCCGCTAAAAGCCCAGTGCCTCCTCCTACGTCCCGTCGAGGGCGCGGCATTCCTATGATGAAGGCGTTCATGGACGAAGTCAGGTTCGAATACGACGGCGGCTGCAGAGCCGTCCTCGTCAAACATCTGACGACCTAGCAATTGTAACACAGAGATGATTTTTGTGACGTAAGTTTCAGTTGACATTCCGAGTTCAGATTCGGTACAATAAATGGGTTTTGAACAGCTCGGCTGCCATACATGGGCCGGGCTGTCCTAATATATAGGAGGCACAGGAATGGCAGTAAAAGTCGGCATCAATGGTTTCGGAAGGATAGGTCGGTTGACCCTTCGAGCCATGCTGCAGAAGTATCCGAACGAGATGGAGGTCGTAGCGATCAATGATCTGTTCGACCCTAAGACGAACGCGCATCTTTTCAAGTACGACACGAACTATGGCCCCTGGCCGGGCGAGGTAAAGGCGGAGGAGAACGCAATCATAATCGACGGCAATAGATTGGCCGTCTACGCCGAGAAAAACCCAGGCGCTATCCCATGGCAGGATCATGGCATAGAGGTTGTGGTCGAAGGCACCGGCGTGTTCACAGACGCCAAGGGCGACCCGGAGAAGGGCAAGCCCGGTGCGTCGGCCCACCTGCACGATGCCGTCAAGAAGGTTATCATCACCGCTCCCGCAAAGAATGAGGATATCACAATGGTGCTCGGGGTCAATGATGACAAATACGAGCCTGCTCAGCACAACACCATCTCGAACGCAAGCTGCACCACCAACTGCCTGGCGCCTGTTGCGAAGGTCATGCAGGACACATTCGGCGTCGAATCGGGGTTCATGACGACCGTACACGCGTATACGAACGACCAGAGGGTTGCCGATCAGGCGCATAAGGACCTGAGAAGAGCGCGCGCGGCTGCGATGAACATCATCCCCACAACTACGGGAGCGGCGAAGGCGATATCGCTCGTCATACCGGAGCTCAAGGGCAGAATGCACGGGTACGCCCTTCGGGTCCCTGTCGCGACGGTATCCCTTGTTGACCTGACCCTGAACCTCAGCAAACCGGCGACGATAGAGACGATCAACGCGGCGATGAAGGTTGCCTCCGAAGGCAGGATGAAGGGCATTCTCGGCTATACGGAAGAGCCAGTTGTCTCAATGGATTTCAAAGGCAGCTCCTACAGCTCGATCTTCGATGGCCCCTCGACAATGGCTCTCGGCGAGAACTTCGTCAAAGTCCTCGCATGGTACGACAACGAATGGGCCTATTCAGAGCGCGTGGCCGACTTGATCGACTATATCGTCAACAAGGGGCTGTAGGCGAGCAATGAGCGATGAGTTGTGAGTTGTAAGTTGACGAAGTTTGATGGCCGGGGAGATTCCTCCCCGGCCCGGGTGCGGCGGATATTCATCCGCTCATGTCTGCCTGTTTGTTCCGTCGGACTGCTTGTCTGCCGACGGCGGCCCCGCAGGGGCCGGA
>JACPPP010000358.1 GCA_016190935.1 Armatimonadota bacterium
CTCTGTTACCTGTTACCTGTTACCTCTCCCTTCCGTAGATATGGAGACATGATGTGAAAGAACAGAAGACCTCCGGCAAGCCCAACGTCCCTGAGTGGATGGGCAGGCTGCCGTTCGAGCCGGATAGGAAACGGCCTAATCTGTTCAAGCGCGAAGACGGCATGACCAGGCTCTACGGGAAGGGCGGGAACAAGGTCTATACGCGGACGTTTCTCAGCACGGACAAACTCTCCGCGAGCTCGTTTAAAGTCGCTCCCGGTGGAACCTACTTCGAGCCGTTCGACATACACGCCGGTGATGAGGTCTACTACATCATCTCAGGGAAGGGGGTGATCTTCAACCCGTACACTGGGCTTGCCTATCCGATGCAGGCAGGGGACATGGTGTGGATTCCGAAGGGAGTCTGGCACCAGGCCTACAATTTCGAGGACGAGGAGCTTTCCGTATCCACTGCGTTTGCGCCTAAGATGTGGGGCGATGAGGGCATTCCAACGCGACTTGACGGCGACCCGCTTTTCTACAAGACAGAAGCGACGGATTGGCTGGAGATACCCAGACACTCCAGCCGCCAGGACTTCTGTATGAAACTTGGGAGCTTTCCCGCCGACGGCCCGGCTGCAAGGCAGTCTCAGGAGATATTCGTCCTTCCTCCCGAGAGGCGGCTTAGCGTGATACACGGCGAGGCCAACCGTATGCTTGTCTCATTTGCTGTGAGCAACGACTTCATCCACGCGGGAGTGATTACAATACCGGGAAGGTTCGAGTCGGATGTTGAATCGCATGGTGGGGATGAGCTCATCTACGTGGCCGAAGGCAGCGTGTCCGTCGTGGTTCAGGATGAGTCCTATTCTCCCGAGGCCGTAAGCGTCAAGAGGTATGAAGTGAACGAAGGAGAGCGGTTCTTCGTACCTGAGAGTGTCAGGCACAGCTATGTAAACCTGAGCGGCACGAAGGCAAAGTTCGTTTTCTTCACAGCGCCGGAACTATAAATGAGGTCAGTCGGACATCCGACTTCCGACCTCGGACATCTACTTTCAAAGGAGTGATCTGTAAATGGCTGCAAGACTTTCTGGATGTGAGTTTATCGCTGAGTATCTGATCAAGGAGGGTGTGCCATTCGTAGCGGGTCTTCCGGGGCATGCAATGATGGCCTGGGAGGACGCCTTCAAGGACAGGCAGGACAGGATCGGCATGGTCCAGGTCAAGCACGAGCAAGCGGCTCTGCATCTGGCGGATGGCTATTTCCGCGCATGCCACAAGCCGATAGTATGCTATACATCGGCGGGGCCAGGGGCTATCAACACGCTGATTGGTTTGGCTACGGCCTATGTCGATTCGATGCCCATTGTCTATTTTTCGGCAAACGTGCCGACCCAGTTCTTCGACAAAGACGCGCTGCAATCGCTCGACATGCAGCACGTCTCGGACATCAACCAGATGATCCGTCCGTGTGTCAAGCGTTCTTGGCAGGTGACGCATATTTATCAGCTTCCCGACATCCTGCAGAACGCTTTTCGTATTGCCCTCAGCGGGCGTCCGGGTCCGGTGCATATCGACCTCCCGCAGGACGTTCAGGCGGACTCCCTGGACGCCGCGATTCCGGACCCGGAGAACCACAAGGTCTCAAGCCGCATGCTCGGCGATATCGAATACATCAGGCGCGGGGTGGAACTTCTGAGCAAGGCGAAAAGACCTGCGATCCTTGCCGGAGGAGGGGTTCTGCTTTCCGAGGCATGGGAGGAGCTTCAGGCCATCGCCGAGCACATCGGCGCGCCGGTTGTGGCCACCGTCCAGGGCAAGGGCGTGATAGCCGAAGACCATCCGCTCTGCTTGTTCTACGGTGGGTCAAAGGGCGCCACCTGCGGCAACAATGTGATGAAGAACGCGGACGTGATACTGGCCGTGGGATGCCGCTTCGCGGAGTGGACTTCTTCGTCGTATACACGTGGGGAGACATTCAACATACCTCCAACAAAGATGATTCACATCGACATCGACCCCAGGGAGATCGGTAAGAACTATCCCGTGGAGGTTCCGATCCTTGGAGACGCCAAGACCTGCCTGAAGGAAATCTTAATCCAGCTAAGGGCGAAGGGGCCTGCGTTAGCTTATCAGGAGACCCCCTATTTCAGAGAGCTTCAGGGGTGGAAGAAAGAATGGCTTGATCGGCTGGCGACACAAATAAGGGACTGCCGGCCTATGACAATGAGCTGTGCTTTGAAGGAACTGCGCGAGTTCCTGCCGAGAGACGCAATAGTAGTCGGCGCGGCCGGTCATCCACAGCACCAGCTATTCAACGAGTTCCCGGTCTACGGGCCGCTCACCCACATCAGCACGGGAGGTTATTCAACGCTTGGCTGGTGCACACCTGCGTCTATGGGGATAAAGCTCGCCAGGCCGGACAAGATGGTGGTGGCTGTCGAGGGCGACGGCGACTTCATGATGACTATGCAGGAGCTTGCGACCGCTGTGATGTATAACATCCCGATAGTCATCGTGGTGATGAACAACTTCGGATGGATAAGCATACGCGACCTTCAGCACTCGGAATATGGACCCGACCGTTACTTTGGCAACGAGTTCTTCTCCAAAAAGACCGGGAGGCGGTATAATCCTCATTTTGCGGAGGCGGCGAAAACCTTCGAGGCCCACGGCGAGCTTGTCACAGAGCCGGAGAACATAAAGCCTGCTCTCAAGCGAGCTTTCGACTCAGGGATTCCAGCCCTGCTGGAGATACACACTGCCTATGACTTTCCGGAGTCCGCTGGAATAGTGTCTGGCTTCCAGTTGTTCCCGGTGCCGGAGAAATATAGGAAACCAGGTTCGCCGAACGCTTGATTTCGAGGGATGTCAGCGTGCCAGCCCAGGAGTCGCAAGAGATGAATGCACGAGAGAGATTCTTATCAGTCATGAACTTCGAGCCTTGCGACCGCACGATGTTGTGGGAATTTGGCTACTGGGGTGGCACGCTTCGACAATGGTACAACGAGGGTCTGCAGTGGCGAACGGGGATTCGTGAAGATGTGATCTACGGAACCCCGGTTTCTGGAGAGGCGATGCCGGCCGCCGATCGTTTTGATCCGCAGCTAAAAAGCTTGTTCCCGTCGAAGGATACGCGCGACCGCGATGTAAGCGAACGTCTCGGGTTCGACCAAGGGTTCGTAATGCTGCCCGTTAACACTTCTCTGTGTCCGGCATTTACCCCAGGTGTTGTTGAAGAGAGAGCAGAGACTCGAATCGAGGTCGATGGATTTGGCGTGACCAGAGAAGTCCGCAACCTTGCAGACTCCATTCCGCACTTTATCAGTTGGCCTGTAGAGACTATTGAGGACTTTGAGAAACTGAAAGAAAGGCTGCAACCTGGAGTATCCGCACGAGTGCCGGTGAACTGGAACGACCTGATCGCGAAATATCGGGATTGTGATTTCCCTCTTGTCTTGGGTTATTGCGGTGAAGGCTTCTTCGGTAATCTTCGTCGACTTATGGGGGAGGTGAAGCTGCTTACGGCCTACTATGACGATCCCGACTTGATCAGGCAGATGAACGATTACTTCGCAGACTTGTGGATCAGTATATGGGACGAGGTCCTTAGTGTTATTAGGCCTGACGCCATGTGGTTTTGGGAAGACATGTGTTTCAAGAATGGTCCACTAATATCACCGGAGTTGTTCCGGGAGTTCATGTTGCCCTATTATCAGAAGGTTACCAGGTTCCTAGGCGATCATGGGGTCAAGGTCCGCATCGTCGATACTGATGGCGACTGCTGGAAGTTGATACCTCTTTTTATCGAGTCTGGGATCACAGGGCTCTCACCATTCGAGGTTGCGGCAGGCATGGATATTGTCGAAGTAAGAAAAGCGTTTCCCAGGCTCCAAATCCTAGGCGGGATCGACAAGCAGGCAATTGCTCGCGGCCCCGACGCGATCGACGAAGAACTGGACTACAAGCTGCCGTTCATGCTTGAACAAGGAGGGTATATCCCCCACGCCGACCACATAGTGCATCCCGATGTTTCTTGGGAGAACTTCAAGTATTACCGGAGCGAGTTGCGCGATTATGTTGCCCGGTGTGGGAACTGAGGCTATGATGGAGCGTGGGTTCCAAGTATCGACGTATGATTGACTTATGATGGAATGGGTATGCCGGACGAACCGGAACCTGACTCATAAGACGAGCTCCGAGGGAGGATGAAGTTGTGTTGTCCCGCAAATTAGGATTCAAGACATTCGAGGGCTTTCACGGGATGGAGGCAGAGAGGGTGTGCGATATACTCTCGACCATCGGCTACGCAAGCATCGAGTGGGACATGAGCTTCTTCGATCCGCGCAAAACGACGCGAGACCAGAGGAAGAGGCTCAGGGAAGTCCCCGACAGCCTCGGAATGGATGTTTCGGACGTCTGCGTGCAGCACGATTATGTGACTCTTTCCGAAGATGAGCGGCGGGATAGAATCGAGCATACGATAGAGTGCATACGTGCCGCTGCTGAGGCTGGTATTCCAGCGATCAATGTCTACACAGGGCCGAGGTTCTGGATACCTGGAAACCCCAGGCTGCACTATGACATCCCGGAGGGCAAGGCGTGGGACCTTGTGTTCGATGCGTACTCCAGGATGCTCCCGGTCGCGGAAAAGCATGGGGTGACACTTCTTGTCGAGTGCTGTTTTGGGATGGTATGCCGGAATTACTACACGATGAAGTATCTCATCGACCATTTCAACTCCGATTATCTTCGCATCAACGCCGACCCATCCCACGACTATCTGGCTAGGAGTGACATCCCATGGGTGATACGTCAGTGGGGCAAGAAGATCGGGCACGCGCATCTCAAGGATGCTGTAGGCGTTCCGGGCTTCCCTGGGGACACCTTCACCTATCCGCTGCCCGGCGACGGCAGGATAGACTGGAAGACGTTCTTCAGCGCGTTCGATGATATAGGCTACACAGGTGCCTTTACAGTTGAGTTTGAAGCCATGAGTTACTACGAGAGCATCCTCAAGGAAGACCCTGTTAAAGCCGCTCAAATCTCATACGAGCGGATCGGCAGGCTGCTGGAATCTGAAACCTAGAAAGGAATCGACGGAATGAAGGCGAAAATCGGACCGAGTTTTTTATTGATCTTCTTCATCGTATCCGGCGTTTCGGCGTCAATGCTGTTTCCAACGGATGTGAAGGAAAGGACCTGGGATCTTTTCCAAGCCGATGGGTTCTCTAAGCCGGTCTGCGGGGTGGTCAACCGCCTGCGTGACTCCGTGAGCAACGGTCTTCCCCTCGGCGGAGTGGACACAGGATGCATTGACCTGGAAACGACGGGGCTTCTCGGCTACTGCACGATCTTCAACACGCACGTTCCTCGCCGTGGGCCGATCAATCTCCCCGTTCTTGGATTGAGCGTCGGCGGAAAAACATGGGTCCTTTGCACGAAGGAGCCGAAGGACAGCGTTGGCATGTGGCAGAACGGCCCGGCGGGAAAGCCCGTCTTACCGGGTATTAAGGAACTTCGACTTGACGGCGTTCAGACAGCGAAAGAGATTTACTACTGGGGGCACTATCCGGTAGCTGATATCGAATTCGAGACGGACGCGCCCGTAAGCGTGGGGCTTAGGGCGTGGTCTCCATTCCTGCCTGGCGACGTCCGGGCATCAATGATACCGGGCGCGGTGCTGGAGGTTCGTCTGCGAAATACAACAGACGCGCCTCAGAAGGGCGCCGTGGCATTCTCTTTTCCCGGACCTGACCCAAAGGAAGCCGGATGCGACCGATTTGACCGCAGCGTGGTCAAGGGGGGCTTCACCGGCGTCGAGGTGAAAGGAAAGCTGGCTTCCTATGTTATGGGCGTGATAGGCAGGGAGAACGCCCGGTTCGGTGGGGAGTTGGGCGCAGATGGAGCGGCCTGGGCGGGCATCGCAAGCGTTCTGCCCGTCGCGCGGCCCGATCAGCCCGGAGCTTCAGCGGCGCTCGATTTCGACCTGGCCCCAGGCAAAGAAAAGATCGTCAGGTTCCTACTTACCTGGCACGCGCCAACCTGGAAGGGTGGGGGATACAACTGGTCGGACAAAGGGAATACATTCACCCACATGTATGCCAGGTATTATTCGAGCGCCGTGGCGACCGCGCGTCTGCTTGCCAGAGATCACAAGTCCCTGCTTCGACGGATACTTGCCTGGCAGCAGGTGATATACACGGATGAAAAGCTGCCCGTGTGGTTGCGTGAAACACTTGTGAATATCCTGTATCTCATCACCGAAGATGGACTTTGGGCACAGGCGGCGGAGCCGCTGCCGGGATGGGTCCGACCTGAAGACGGCCTTTACGGCTTAATTGAGAGTCCGCGGGAGTGTCCTCAGATCGAGTGTATCCCCTGTTCCTTCTACGGGAACATTCCTCTCGTATATTTCTTCCCGGAATTAGCTCTTTCCACCCTGCGCGGTTACAAGGGCTACCAGGACCGCGGGGGGTCGCCTCCCTGGATATTCGGCGGCTGCACGAGCGGCACGCCGCCCGTCGAGTTCGCCAGACCTACCCGTGGGTATCAGGTGACGCTGAACGGCCCCTGCTACGTGGATATGCTGGATCGGTATCTGATGTGTTATGGCGACAAGAAGTTGCTGCACGAGTTCTATCCCTCGATGAAGAAGACCACAATCTTCATGGCAAACTTGAACCGCGGCCCCGACGGGATCATAAGCATGCCCGATAGGAAAGTCAGCATAAGCCCGATGGATTGGGAGACGGAGTGGTTCGAGTGGCTGCGGTGGTATGGTATGGTCAGTCATGTGGGCGGCATTCACCTGGCGCAACTGCGCATGGCTGAACGCATGGCGGAGCAGACTGGAGACCGGGATTTCGCCGAGCAGTGCAGGCAGTGGGCAGAATCCGGCCAGAACTCGATGGAGTCGAAGATGTGGAACGGGTCCTACTATCTCAACTTCTGGGACCAGGACACGGGGAAGAAGTCCGACCATGTGTTCGGCTACCAGCTCGATGGCGAATGGATGGCAAGGTTCCACGGTCTGCCGGGAGTGTTCAGGAATGATCGAGTGAAGACCACTCTGGAGACCATAAAGCAGATCAACGTTGCCGCCACGAAATACGGCGCAATTAATCTGGCTAATTCAGACGGCACGGTTCTGAAGCCAGGTGACTTTCCGATGTCTGGCGATTACGAACCATACCATTTCTTCTCCGCCGAGCTTCTGATGCTCGCGATGACCTACATGTATGAAGGACAGAGAGACTTTGGCCTGGAGCTTGCCCGAAGAAGCATGAGCAACATCATCTGCGAGCAGGGGATGGCCTGGGATATGGCGATCATCATTGCGGGCGATACGGGAAAGCGGTACCAGGGCAACGACTACTACCAGAACATGATACTCTGGTCGCTGCCTGCTGTTATCGAGGGGAGCGACTTAGCCTCGCCGCTCAAGCCCGGCGGACTGGTTCATCGGATGCTTGAGGCCGCAAAGGCAAAATAGTATGACAGGAGATATGAAAAGAACCATTATTCCAATTGCTCTTGGCATTGCTGCGCTTCTCGCGCCCGCGTCGGTGAGTTGTACGACGTCAAAAGCTGCAGATAGGCAAACCGGCGTCGACAAGTACCACACGATGGGCTACGTCGTGGTCACTCCCAATGGGCCAAAAGACGGCGGTGATTTCGGACCCCACACCCCGGGTACCAAGACTTCAGGCTTGCAGGAAGCGTTCGACTACGCCCAGGCTCAAAGCAAGGACATCTATATCGCCGGCGGCGGCATATCTCACAAGTACACTGCCGGCGCGGTCTACTATCTAAGCGAGACGCTGCGCATCCCCTGGATGCAGAATTTTCGGCTGGACGGAGGCGAATACTTCATATCGTACAAGTCATCGCACGGTGACGCGGTCGTAATCGACAGCCAGATGAACTGTCACTACAAGTTCGGTCTGATAACAAGCAGTTCTGACGGAGCGGTCGTGCGTCTCAAGCCCGAAACCAAGGGGCCCGACAAGTTCAGTTGCATAACTTGCTCCACCTTCGAGTTCAACGGGCTGGTCGGCTCCGGGAGCATCTACCCGGGAAAAGACGTAAAGGGCAGGGGGATAGGACTCCTCCTTGACGGCTCCAGCGGCTCCATTTCCGCCAACAGGATTACCTCAGGTGAACTCAATGCGTGCGATATCGGCCTTTATGTGACGCAGGGCTGCTCAAACAACAGGATACAGGTCCCGCTGACCCACCTATGCAACATTCACGTTCAATTGGGAGACCCGGACCGGCCGGTTGCGGTAAGCAACGTCATTGACACTCACATCAACAGCGAGGGTATTTCTGAGAGTGTCGGGGCGCTAATATACGGGCAGCGGAACTTGCTGACTCTGGATGTGCAGCAGACGGCGCCGGGCAAGAATGTAGTATTCGGCCCTACCGCCAGAGACAACATCGTAACGGCTTTGAACCTCCCGAACGGTGTGACAAACAACGCGTCCGTCCCCAATAATCGCATAATTGCCGCCGAGACGGGTGGCTTCAGCGTCCAAACGCCGTCATTTCCTCCATCGGGCGAGCACGCGGCCAACCTTAACCCATTTCCCGTGGAGGTCATCTTCCTGACAACGGGCAGCGTCTCGGCCTGGACATTGACGGACGCCAACGGTGTCTCTCAAACGATCTCCTCGGCTCTCTTCGCCGGTCAGAGTTTAGGGTTCGTCAAGAATTAACCTTTACATTATTCATAGACTACTGTGGCAGGATGGTGTAGTTCCACTCGCCGTGGAAAGCGTGTGGGCGCAGGCGGAGTGCTGCCATCTGCTCATCA
>JACPPP010000031.1 GCA_016190935.1 Armatimonadota bacterium
ACACTTGGCATCGCGGCTTAACGACAACAAATTGTCGTTCGGAGGGCGCTAAGCGCCTTATTGCCCCCACCAGATCTTCCTTACTCATTCTTTCCCCTTTTCTGATAAGTTCGCGCGCGGCGTCGAGCTTTTCCCAAACGTTGCACAGCATCACCCCGCGCACCCGGCCTTCCTTTAGATAGTAGATGACGCCGGTGTCGTTCTCCTTTTTCCAGGCTGCGAAGGTCTCCAGCCTCGGATCTATGTCCCCGACAGCTTCATAGCCGAATTCGAAGAGGTCCGAGTAAAAGTAAGGCATGTAGGTATATGGCTCATCCGCGCCGGCCATATTTGCTCCTGCAAGCCTGCCCTGATTCAGCGCATTGTCCCAGTGTTCGATTCTCATTCGCTGGCCGAGTACTGCATAGGGGAAGTTGGCATTGTCCCCGGCAGCGTAAATGTCCGGATGTGACGTTTGCAGACGGTCGTTCACCATTACCCCATTGGCGACATCAAGCCCAGCCCGCTCTGCAAGATTAATGTCTGGCAGTATGCCTGCGCCGACAACCAGAATATCCGATTCGACTTCTGCGCCGCCCTTGGTTTGAGTGACGAACTTATCCGCTCTTTTCTGGAACGCTATGGGCAAGTCGTCGTGCAGAATAGTTATTCCCCGGTCGATGTAGTGTTGTTGTATCGCTCTACCCAGGGACTGCGGGAAGATTCTGGCCACTATGTAGGGTTCAGGGTAGACCATTGTCACGGCAATCTTATTGAAGCTCAGCGCCGCCGCCATCTCAGAGCCTATAAACCCGCCGCCGACAACGACCGCGGACTTGCCCTCCGACACCTCCGATCTCATCACCAGGTAGTCCTCGAGATACCGATAGTAGCTGATGCCGTCGAGATCGCCACCGGGAATATCCAGCCGGCGAGGGACCCCTCCGGTAGCCAGCAGAAGCTTATCGAAGTGGACCTGCCGCCCCGTGTCATCCAGTATGGTCTTCCGGTCGATATCAACTGAAGTCACAAGAGCGCCTAATTCGAGATCAACTCCGTTCCTGGCGTAGAACTCCTCTTCGTAGACAAAGATCTCCCCCACCTTCTTCTTACCGAACCAGAGCTTCTTAGACAGCGGCGGACGGTGGTATGGAAGCTGCCTTTCGGACCCGACAAGCAGGATGGATCCCTCCTTATCCCGCTCCCTTATACCCTCCACAGCCGACGCTCCGGCAAGTCCGCCTCCCACTATCACATAATTGTAACCCTTTTCCACCATCCGTTTTCCTCCAAATGCTTTATAGGATGATTTACCCCAGTTTGGCTCCGGTTGCACGCCAAATTTGTGAGAAGAGCATTTTTGGAGTGCGGCAGCGGCTGAGCTGCCGCTTTCACAAATGCTGCATTGAGCGCAGAATTTGTGGGAAGCGCACGATCTGTGAAAGCGGGAGCTAATCGCTCCCGCACTCCAAAGCCGCTCTACCATAAATTTGGCGCACACCCTTTGCCTCCTTTCTACTTGACACGTGCGATTTTTTGGGCTATAAAGCAGACAGGCCCGGAGCAATCCGCAAGGCAAAGCGAACCAGAGACAGGGGGTGTGTCTGGTGGCAATTTTTCATGACAAAGTGACAGCGGTTGTGTTGGTCGCGCTTACGGCCATCTTCGTGTGTATATTTGGTTACGAAGTATGGACCTACTCGCTGCACGCGGGCAAGAGTTATCGCTGGATGTACGTGTCCAGAATCGAGCAGGACGAATCGCCATACCTACGGCTCTTTGTCCAGAATGCGGAGCCGGTGAAGCTGACTCTTGCAGGCAAAGAGAGCCGTGATGTATCCGACGGCCTGCGGTACCAGCAAAAGACCAAGCTCGGGCAGGCAATCGTCCAATTAAATGGAGAATGTTCTTTCGACTTCTACTTTGCCGGTGAGCGGCGAGAGGCTGTTCTGCTGAGGGTCCTTTTGATGGACCGGGGCAAAGAAGCTGCGCGAGAGGAGCTTCCCATAGGGTTTCTGCGAAGCGCGCTCGACATATTCAGCCGCAAGAAGCAGGGCTGCGTGCGCATCAGCGTCGGTCCTGACAACCATCTAACAACCGCTTTGGTCTCAGGTGTGCGCGTGGCGGGGAGGTCAGAGGCAGGTGACAGGTGACAGGTGACAAGTGACAAGTGCAAAGTGAGCGGTTCTATTCTTTGTAAGTAGCTATCAGCAGTCAGCCGTCAGCCATCAGCAGGGAAGGGTGTCGGGTGCCAGGGGCCGGACGGATGTCCGCCACACGCGCGCCGGGGAGCAATCTCCCCGGCGATCAAACTTCTAACCTCTAACCTCTAACCTCTAACCTCCAGACTGCCGTTGCCGTCGAGAAGCTCTCTTGCGGCGGTGGCCATCACACTGTAGAGCGCGGGTAGGTTGTCCACATCCACAGCAGAAAACGCTACCCGTATATCGCGCTTGCCGTCCGCGATAACCCCTACGCCATACTTGTCGAGAAGGTGCTTCCGGTAGGCTTCCGCATCGAGCTTCTTCAGCTTAAGGCACATGAAGTAGCCCGAGTTGAAAGGATATGGCTCCCAGAGGTCGGAGAATTCTCCTGACTTCAGTATCTCCCAAACCTTCTTCGCCCTTGCCTGGAGCACTGCGCGTTTCTCTTTCTGCTCCGATGCAAACGATTCCTCGGACATGGCCTTGAGCAAAACGGACTGGGCCGGATGGCTGCAGTTCGAGATCGCGCTTCGGATCGCTCCGGCCACCTTCTTCTCAAGCGCGGTGTAGAGATCGTCCTCGCTCAGCGCCGCCTTCGTGCTGAAGGTAAGCATCCCCGTGCGGAATCCCCACACATAGTGCTCCTTGGTCGGACCATCGACCTTGACGGCAAGTATGCGCTCGTGCAATGAGGCTATGCGCGCAAACAACGACTCCTGCAGCACATCGTCGCCGTAGAACAGCCCGAAGTAGGCGTCATCCGTCACCACTACGAGGTCGCACCCGTTCTCGGCCGCCTCTCGCAGGACGAACGCCACCGTGTCAGCCTCATCCTTTGTAATTGAGTAACCGGTCGGGTTATTCGGGAAGTTCAGCACGACGATGGTCTTTCCGCTGCCCGTTCTCGTGGCAAGAGAGCGGCGAAGACCCTCGGCACTGAACCTGCCCTCGGCGTTAAAGAAAGGATAAAGGGCAAGCTGCGCCTGCATTCGCACTCCGAACAGGAGCTCGTAGTTCTCCCAGAACTTGTCCGGCAGAAGTATCATGTCCCCCTTGTCCACAAAGAGATCGCCAACCAGGCTGAGCGCATGGGTCACACCGCTCGTCACTATCGGAGTCGAAAAACTCTTTCCGGCGAGGCTCGGATTCTTTGCAAGAAGCTCTTCCCGCCATTTCTTGCGGAGGTCCGGCCTGCCGGTGGCGGGCGCATAGGTCAGCGACTCAGCCGGGCTCAGCCCGTTCAGATGCTTCATTACCGAGGGCAGAAACATGGGATTGCCATCCTCCCGCGCTATCCCTATGGTCGCATCGAACCGTGTAGCCTTTTGCTTGGCCTCGGCGCTCTGGCTGAGAATCCCCTTGGGAAAGTAAATCCGCTTTCCGAAATCAGAGAGCATTGCGTAAACATACGGATTCTCCCTCTGGATCGTCTCGTTCAACTCCGCGGCAAGATGACGGATCTCGCTCCCCGGCCTGAGCATGGAGATGGGGGCGCGCAGTCTCAAGCGAAGATCGTCGTGCTGTTCCCAAAGCTCCTTCGGGAACCTGTTTCCGAACTTTTGGAAGAAGCTGGTTACCTGGTTCGACTCCTCCCGCCATGCATCCGGGTCAACTGCAAAGAGCTTCTTCAGGGTCTCCTGTGAAATGTCGAGTCCGGTTAGGTCCAGGCTGTCCGGGGTCGGAATGTAACCGATAGGCGTTTCACGCGCGTCGGCCTCGCTGCGGCAGCGGTCCAGTATCCACTCGATCACGCGCAGGTTCTCGCCGTAACCAGGCCAGAGGAAATCTCCATTCTCGTCGGTTCTGAACCAGTTGACGTGGAATATCTTCGGCGGCTGGGTCATTCTCTTGCCCATCTCCAGCCAGTGATCGAAGTAGTCGCCCATGTGGTAACCGCAGAATGGAATCATGGCCATCGGATCACGCCTGACCTCTCCGATCTTTCCGAACTGAGCCGCAGTCCTCTCCGATGCCATTGTGGCCCCGACATAGACTCCGTGCTCCCAGTCGAATGCTTCATAGACGAGCGGAGCAAGCTGGGCGCGCCGACCTCCGAACACTATGGCCGAAATCGGAACGCCATGGTGGTGCTCGGTACGGAAAGAATGTGATGGACATTGGCTGAGCGGAGTCGTAAACCTGCTGTTTGGATGCGCTCCGAGCACTGGGTTTCCGTTCTCATCCACCATATCCGGACGCCACGGCTTTCCTTGCCAGTCCAGGCCCACAGAGGGCGGATCCCCATCGCCACCTTCCCACCACACCATCCCGTCAGGGCTAAGCACCACATTGGTGTAGATAGTGTTACGGCTTATGGTCTTCATCATGTTCGGATTGGTCTCCAAGTTGGTGCCTGGAGCGACACCGAAGAATCCGGTCTCCGGGTTGATGGCCCAAAGCCGCCCGTCCGTATCTATGCGCATCCAGGCGATGTCATCCCCAACGGTCCATATTCGGTAGCCTTTAAGCTTTAGTCCTTCAGGAGGGATCAGCATGGCCAGGTTGGTCTTGCCGCAGGCGCTCGGAAACGCCGCCGCGACGTATTCCACCCGCCCGTTCGGGAACTCCACGCCCATGATGAGCATGTGTTCGGCGAACCACCCTTCCCTCTTGCCGAGGTAACTGGCGATCCTGAGCGCGAGGCACTTCTTTCCTAAGAGGACGTTTCCTCCGTAGCCGGAACCTACGCTCCAGATGATGTTATCCTCTGGGAAGTGCAGGATGAGGCGGCGGTTTATATCCAAATCGGCTTTGCCGTGCAGACACTTGGTAAACACTCCCGCCGTGCCGAGCTGTTTCAGAACAGCGGAGCCGATGTGCGTCATGATCCGCATATTGAGCACGACGTAGATGCTGTCGGTCAGCTCCACGCCGATCTTGCTGAACGGCGAGCCGACCGGTCCCATTGAGAACGGGATGACGTACATCGTCCGGCCCTTCATGGATCCCTCGAAGATTTCGCGGGCTCTGCGATAACCCTCATCCGGGGACATCCAGTTGTTGGTCGGCCCGGCGTCCTCCCGGAGTGTGGTACAGATATATGTCAAGTCTTCGGTTCGGGCCACGTCGTTCGCTGCCGTGCGATGGTACACGCAGCCCGGCAGTTTCTCCTGGTTAAGTTGAATAATCTCTCCCGACTCGACTGCTTCCTGGGTAAGGCGCTCTTTTTCCTCCTCGGACCCGGTGATCCAGACGATCCGATCCGGCTGGCACATCCGCGCCATTTCCTTAACCCATTCCTGAAGTTCTCGATGTTCGTTCATAAAGGTCTCCGTTCTGTCAGTGCTCCTTCTCAAGTTGCGCTGGCGGCCGGTGCCCTTATTGCGCAAAAACCGGCAGCCCGACCTGACGGGCTTTAAGCCTTACTGGTACATTACCAGAGGTCAGGGTCATTGTCAATAATTCATGGGTATCCTGCATAGTGATACCAGCCAGGAGCATCGTTTTTAACCGGCGTGAGCAATATACGCCGCATCTTGAGCCATCCTGAGCTTGTCGAAGGATGAGCG
>JACPPP010000363.1 GCA_016190935.1 Armatimonadota bacterium
AGGCATCCTGAGCCTGTCGAAGGGTGCCGACTACGAAGCGCCGCACCTTTCGTGCTTCGACACGCTCATCCTTCGACAAGCTCAGGATGGCTCAAGATGCGGCGTATATTGCTCACGCCGGTTAAAAACGATGCTCCTGTAGATGGGCAATAGCTGAAAGTACGAAAACCAAAGAAAACACGAAAAGGAGAGGGAACAGAGAACTCAAAACTCATAACTCACGACTCACAACTCTTTCAGCCTGATGGCCGCCGCATAGACCTCTCTTTTCGGTAGCTTCATCTCCGCAGCTACCTGCCGGATGGCATCCCGCTCAGTCATGCCTTCTTCGATGAGCTTCCGCAGGCGGTCTTCCACTCCCATCTCTTCAGCTTCAGGATGCGCCGCCTCTTCCGCGCCGGCTCCTTCGATGATGATTGTGATCTCCCCCCTGGCCTTCCTTTCGGTGAAGCGCAGAGCGGCCTCGGAGAGAGTCCCGCGAAAGACCTCCTCGAACAGCTTGGTGGCCTCCCTTACTACTGCCACGCGGCGGTCCCCAAGCTCCGCCAAAGCGGATTTCAGCGTCGAAACGAGCCTCAGAGGAGATTCGTACAGTACGACCGTCCTGGTATCTCCACGCAGGCTCCGAAAGAACGCCCGCCGCTCGCTCTCTTTACGGGGTGGAAAGCCGTCGAAGGCGAAGTGAGACGTCGGAAGGCCCGAGATTACCAGCGCTGTTATTATTGCGTTTGCTCCAGGCGCCGAAGTGACCGGCGCCCCGGCTTCGATTGCAAGCCGGATCAGTTCGTGGCCTGGATCTAAGATTCCGGGGGTTCCGGCGTCGGAAACAATCGCTACGTCCTGGCCTCGCACAAGCGTCTCAAGTATCTCCAGCGCTCGTTTGCTCTTGCTGTGCTGGTGGTAAGCGATCAAGGGGGTGTGTATGTCGTAGTGGGAGAGGAGTTTACGGGTCACCCGGGTATCTTCAGCAGCGATGAGGCTTACTTCCCTCAGCACTCTGAGTGCCCGCAGAGTGATGTCTTCCAGATTCCCGATTGGAGTAGCTACTATGTATAGAGTGCCAGGTGTCAAGGGAAAAGTGCCAAGTGAAAAGTGCCAAGTGCAAAGTGTAAATCCAAAGTTAATGTTGAATGTCGAAAGAAGGGGATGTTGTATGCTGCGGGAACGCCGGTTTCGTAGGCTTGTCAAGTATAGCTAAACCAGAGTTCCCGCAGCATACAACCTGCCTTACTCCGAATGGCGGGTTTCCGGGCAGGGGTGCCCCGAAATAACTCAACACCGACTTTGGACTTGTCACTTGAGACTTTGCACTTTACACTTTACACTTGTCACTCGCTCCTATTTCTTGCTCTTCTTCTCCGCCGGCTCCGGTGTGGGCGGCGGGTTCATTGCCTGTGCGCGCTCTGTGTACTCCTTGATCCACTGCTCCTCCTTGGCAGCAAGATCAGACTCCCCGATTTGCCTGTACATGTTCTGAAGCTGGTAGTGTACGCCCGGGTTGTCGTAGGCCATTTCCGAAGCAAGCTCAAGCTGCGGCTTTGCCTTATCATTCTGCCCTGAGTTCACGTAAAGTTGCGCAAGCATGACTCTCAGGTCCGCGCCTTCGGTAATAGCGCGTTTGTCGAGCACATCTTCAAGTATCGCCTTGGCCTGGTCCCGCTTCTCTTGCATCTGATAAATCTGGGCCAGCGTAACGTACGCTGCCGCGGACTGGGTGTTCTGCCGTGTAGCAGTGCTGAGTGCGGCCACAGCCTGCAGGAGGAATTTGTCCCGCTCGGCGGGGTCCATCGCCATTCGCGCTTTGTCGAAGAGCCAGTAACCCTTGAGTTCAGCGTCGTACACCTGGACCTTCGACGCCTTCTGCATAGCTTCGTGGAACTCCATTCTGGCCTGGTTTTCAAGGGTCATCTTGAGCTGGTCCCGGTATTCCTTCTTTTTCTTTTCAAAGTCTGCCGGAAGCTCGATCTTGCTGTCCTCCACCTTTACTATCCTGAAACCCTGGTAGGACTTGAGCGCCTCGCTTACTTCCCCGACCTTAAGACCTCTCAGATCCTTGTCGTATGTCGGGTTTACGAAGCCAAGATCTCCTCCCTTGTCCTTAGTAAATGGATCATCGGAGAACTCGGCCACGAGCTTCGCAAAGTCCCCTCCGGCCTTGATCTTCTTCAGGACCTCCTCTGCCTTGCGCTTGGCCTGTGCCTCAGGCGTAGAACTCGTGCCAATCACGATCTGGCGGACCTTGAGCTGCCTGTAGCTGTCTTTGAGCCTCTTGTCGTCGATGCTGCCGACATTGCCGATCTGCTCATCGAGCTTTTTGATCATCAACTGCTGCCGAACCACGTCTTTGGTTAGGCCCTTCTGCAACTCCTTGCGAAGCTTATCAATCGACGTAGGAGGCCGCTGCCGCGAAAGAACCAGGTTCATTTCCTTGTCCGACAGTTTCTTTTTCCGGTCACCGCCAAGCGCCTGCCGAATCTGCTCGATATGTTCCTTGACCATCTTCTCACGGCCTTCGCGGATTTCCCGCCTGCCTATCATGATGCCCTTCTGCTCCGCAGCCGAAATCCCCATCTCTTCGTCTATGAACTGCCTGAGCAGCGAGCCCTTGAGTGCAGCCTCTGCAAGCGCGCTCATCCCCCCGCGGTCTTTGGCTCTCTCATACTGCATCTGAAAGACTCTGTAAAAAGCTTCGGTGGATATGGGCCTGCCGTTGACGGACGCGACCGTCCGCCGTCCGGTCTGTTCGTTTTCGTCCCGGCCCGTAATATTTCCGCCGTACATACTGAAAACGCCCACAAAGAATATGAGCGCGATCACGATCAAAACCGGCTTCATGAGGTGCGCAAAGCTGTTCCTCATCTTGGTAATGGACATTTAATCGACTCCTCCAATAGGACCTGCGATAGTTAACTATTCACCAGTATCAGCACGCCCCGCATATATAAATCTTAGTCGCATGATACGGATGTGTCAAGCTGACGAACGATACCCAGATCCTCCACCAATTTTGGAAGAGTAGAGTTTGGGAGGTGTCTGGGAGTAGTTTTTCGAGCTGTGGGGGCTGTTTTGACTGTTCTTTGCAGCCCACATGCTGATAGACCCAAGAC
>JACPPP010000364.1 GCA_016190935.1 Armatimonadota bacterium
GCTAGAGTCTTGGGTCTATCAGCATGTGGGCTGCAAAGAACAGTCAAAACAGCCCCCACAGCTCGAAAAACTACTCCCAGACACCTCCCAAACTCTACTCTTCCAAAATTGGTGGAGGATCTGGGCGCCGCGCGCGTGGTTGACATCGGCGCAAGGTGGTCGTACAATACAATATAGGAACAGTGTCGGGGTTGGGATAGATACTTGGTCATAACGGTTACGCTGAATGCCGCGGTCGATAAGACATATACGGTGCAGAACTATACACTCGACCGCGTCCATCGCCCCTCCGCTGAGAAGAGCGTCGCAGGCGGCAAGGGAATAAATGTTGCGCGCGTGCTTCACACGCTGGGCCGGGATGTGCTGGCTACGGGCTTCGTCGGCGGCTACAATGGAGATATAATCCTCTCAGGGCTCGATCAGGAGAGAATACCGCACGATTTTGTGCGGACGGGAGGCGAGTCGAGGATTTGCATTGCGGTCGTCGATCCCGTCAACGGAACACAGACCGAGGTCAACGAAAACGGACCAGAGATAAGCCCCGAAGAGGTAGAGGCTCTGGAGTCCAAACTGCAGTCGCTGCTTGGTCGCGCTTCGTTTCTGATTCTTTCCGGGAGCGCACCGCCCGGCGTTCCGGGGGACTTCTATGTTCGGGCGATCAGGCGCGCAAAAGCTGCGGGCGTGCGGGTGCTGTTGGACTCGAGCGGGGAACATTTCCGCGCAGGCGCGGAAGAGGTTCCTGACATCATAAAGCCCAATGTGGCGGAACTCTCAGCCTATGTCGGCTCAGAGTTGCTGACCGTCGGCGAGATTCTCAACGCTGCCAAGGAGCTTACCAAGCTCGGGATCGGCCTGGTAGTTATCTCGATGGGGAGGTCCGGCGCGCTGGCCACGGACGGCAGAGCCGCCTGGCAGGCTGCGCCGCCTGAGATAGAATTTGTGAGCGCTGTCGGATCGGGTGATGCGCTTGTGGCGGCAGTTATTGATGCGCTCTTGCGTGGCGAGAGTGTTTCGGAGGCGCTGAAGGCCGGGACGGCGGCCGGCGCCGCCAATGCAATGGTCTACGGCGCGGGATTCTGCTCTGCCGAAGCTATTGCATCGCTCGAGCAGGCCGTAAGGCTGGTCCGGCTTGAGTAAGATTTGGTGATTTACAATGTTTAACATCGGCTATCCTGAGATGGTGCTCGTTCTTGCGATCGCGCTGATCGTATTCGGACCTAAGAAGCTGCCGGAAATCGGCCGTACCATCGGCCAGAGCTTGCGAGAGCTCAAACGAGCCTCCAACGAGATTATGTCAGCGGTTAATGAGCCGGAAGAGGACGAGGAAAGGCCGAAAAAGCACGAAATAGAAGAAGGTGAGACATAATGTTGGCTGTTATAGGCACGACCGAATATTTGTTGATTGCTGGTGCGGTGCTTTTGTTATTTGGAGCGCGCAGGCTCCCTGAGCTTGGCAGATCGCTGGGTGAGGGGATAAAGGAATTCCGCAAGTCATCGCGCACTCTCATCGACGATGAGGAAAAAGAGGCCGAGAAGCCCGCAGCCGAGCAGTGAGCGATGAGGTAACAGGTGACAGGTGACAGGTAACAGGTAACAGAGGGTCTTCCCATGCCCCATGACCCATGACCCTTACCAACACCTGACACCCGACACCCGGCCCCTGCTGAAGGCTGGCGGCTGCGCAGGCTTGGGTCTATGCAGTCTACTCCGCTTCCGGATAGCTCCCCAATACCCTCACAAATAGCGCCTGCTCGTTGAGCTTTCCAAGCGCCCGCTGCACGGCTTCGTCCTTCTCGTGCCCCTGGACATCGATGAAGAATACGTATTCCCACGGCATCTGCTTTGTCGGACGGGATTCGATCATCGTCATATTGATTTTCTCGGAGTCAAATACGGAAAGAACCCGATAGAGCGCGCCGGACCTGTGCGGAACGGAGAAGACGATGGACGTCTTGTCCCTGCCGCTCTGATTCGGTTTGCTGTAGCCGACGACGAGGAAGCGGGTGCGGTTGTGCGGACTATCCTCGATAGCCTCCGCGACGATATTTAGTCCGTATTCGCGAGCGGCGAGGCTCGACGCCACGGCGGCGCTGGATGGGTTCCCCTGGCAAAGTTTCGCAGCTTTCGCCGTGCTGGACACCTCGAGAACCTCGACAGCGGGCAGATGCGTCCTGAGCCAGTTGCGGCACTGGGCGATGGCCTGCGGCATCGAATAGACGCGCTTGATCTGCGAGATGTCCTTGCTGGATGAGAGCAGGTTGTGAGAGATGGGCGCGAATATCTCGGCGCAGATGCGCAGGTCGGAAAGGAAGAACATGTCGAGCGTATGGCTTACGATGCCCTCCGTAGAGTTCTCGATCGGGACGACGCCGTAGTTCGTTTCCTCATGTTCGACCACACTGAAAACATCCGGGATGGTGTCCACAGGCACGAAGTCTGTCGAGTCACCGAAACGCTGGATGCTCGCGATGTGGGTGTAACTTCCGGCCGGGCCGAGATAAGCAACGGAGATCGGCTTCTCAAGTGCGCGGCAGGCGGAGATGATCTCCCGGTACACTGCGGCCACGGCCTCGTCCGCAAGCGGCCCTGAGTTCTGGCCGAGCACCCTCGACAGTACGTGCACCTCTCGCTCCGGCGCGAATATGCTCTCCGTATTTGCTTGCTTGACCTTGCCGACCTCGAGCGCGCACTTTGCGCGCCTATTCAGCAGGCTGACAAGCTCCTTGTCAATCCGGTCTATCTCTTTTCTAATATCTTCTATCTTCATAAGCGGGCAGCAATTGGCAGTCGGCGGGCCGACAGCCGAATATTCTCCTGTAGGGTATTACTGACAAGTTATGCAAACTGGTTCCGTTTTCCTTTTTTTGAACCGGGGAGACCGGAAAACCGGGAACCTGCCCGCGTCACGAGCGTCTTTTTCTTTGTGAGTCAGATAAACCAGAGGTAAAGCAATGAGTTTCGAAGATAATATGGATTCCACTGGACTTCCGCCTCGTGAGGATGAAGGCGCGGGCGGACCTCAGACGATAGCATCGAAAGTCCGGCGGTGGCTGCCCCTTCTGCTCGTAGCAGCGCTGGTCGTGGTGATCGCGACGGCGGCGCTGGTGGCAAGCACACGCACGCCTGCCGGTCCCGGAGCCGGCGTGACGTCAACGAGCGACCATCCTCCCGGCTGCCCGTATGCGCCCGAACAGGGAAAACCGTCCTCCGGCGAGTGCGATCACTCGACCGGATCCGTCCCCGGCGGTAGCTGCTGTCCCTAAGCTACATCAGGCGCGATTCCAATAATAGCCATGTTGTGCAGGTCACGTCGACCTGCAATTCCGTTGTTTCGGGGTACCCTTACCCCGAAACCGGGCATTGATTGCTGAGTTGTTTCGGGGAAGGGGTTCCCCGAAACAACGGGAAGCATCCTGAACCGCTGAGATGCTGAATGCAGATGAGGCCGCTGAGAGCCGCCTTCTGGACTTGACATTTGACACTTGACACTTGTCACTTTCGTGTTTTCTTAGCTTTTCGTGTTGTCGTGATTAAATTGCTTCCGGCTAGGCCGGGTCAGGAGGTTAAGGTTGCGAACCTATGTCAGAAAGCTCGCGACTGCCGTGGTGATTGCCGCTTTATTGCCACTCGCAGCAGTCGCGGTCGCTGAGGAAGCTGCAGAAGTCAAATGTGAGTGGTGCGGGAATACAGTCTCTTCGACATCTGCGGCGGTTGTCACAGACTGGGAAACCAACACTAAGCACACTTTTCATTCGCTTGCTTGCGCAGTGCAAGCAATGAACCGGGACTATCCCTGGTCCAGGGTGAAATCCAAGTCCACGACCGGTAAGACAATCTCACTGACTGATGCCGGCGGTGAGTGGTCTGCAGACCCCGAAGGTTCTGTGCTGGCGGTGGTTCGGTACGAGAATTCGGAAAGCCCCCAACTGCACACGTTCAGCAGCTTCTCGGAGCTGAGCGCCTACAGCCGCAAGCGCGACAGGTTTGCCCGTTCGGTGGTCAAGACTGTTCCTCTCGCGCGGATTAATGAGGAGATTGCCCTGGACGAATATGCCCACGTTTCCGGAAAGGTGCCTTCGCGGCCTGAAACCACTGCGGCGGCTGCAGAGAGCGGCAGTCCGGCGCAATCCCCGCAGTCGGGGAGCTTGCCGGTAGATGTGCCTGAGGATCATTGGGCGGCGCAGTCGGTCAAGCGAGTGGTCGAGCAGGGGCTTATGAAAGGCGACCCGGACGGCAAGTTCCGCGGAAAGGACTCAATCACCCGCTACGAGATGAGCGTGATTCTCGATCGGTTGACCAGCCGGCGCGGTGAACAGCAGGAGGCGAGAGCGCCTTCGACGGTCACTCCCGATGCCGCGCCTGATGTTCCGATGTTTGTGCCATCCGACCTCGACAGGCGGGATCAGAAGACCGGCGCCAACTTCTTCGGCCAGACGGGCCTTATGACGGTCCCAAGCGCGGGTACAATGGCAGCAAAAGACATCACGGCGGGGTATGCTACTATGCTCGACTCCAACCTCGCTCACGTGGTAATGGGCTTCGGCAGCCAGAGCCGGTGGGAGGGCGGGATAGCGGTCAGCGGAGGAGATCTGCCGAGCGCCATTCTGCTCAATGGAAAGTACCGGCTCAGTAAGTCCGGGCCTCACGGCTCGAAGATGGCTGTAGGACTGCTGGATTTGACTGATGAGGCGGATATGACACCCTATGGGGTCCTCAGCAAGACCTATCAGCTAGATTTGGCCGGTAGGAGCCGGTCCGTAGAGGCCAGCGTCGGCCTGGGTCTTGGGGACTTGCTGGATGGGCCATTTGCAGGGGCAAGCACGGCGGTCAACGACCGAACATCTCTTATGCTTGAGTGGTCGGACGTTGCGGATGAGCGCTCGGTCAATCTCGGCCTCGCTTACCGGCTGCTGACCGGCACGGATATAAAGCTTGGGGTAGTCGGCGGCGAGGTGGCTGCTTCGTTGGCGATACTTAGAAGGTTCTAGCTTATGACCTGCGCAAGACTCACAGTTTTCATATTTACCGTCATATTTGCCGCCTCGTTCGTTCCTGCGCTCTCTCAGCCCGGACAACTTCCGCCTCTTGACCTCGACACTCTGGTGGAGATCGCGCGTGAGGAAAACCCTGAGATACAGGCGCTCCGAAAGCGGACCGACGCACTGGAACGCAGAGTGCCCCAGGCCGGGTCTCTTGACGATCCGATGGTCGGCGTTGAGGCGAGCAACGTCCCGATCAGCGGTCTGGCTCTCGATGAGACTCCTATGAGCGGCATCCAGTTTGTCGCAAAGCAGAAGGTGCCGTATCCGGGGAAACTGAGGCTTCGGGAGGAGATTGCGGGCCACACTGCCGGCGCGAGTGATGCAGAGTATCGAGAGCGCATCAATACCATTGTCGGCAGAGTGAAGCGGGCGTATCTGGACTACTATTTCATAAACCAGGCAATTCTCACAACCGAGGAGAACAAGAAGGTTCTGGAATACTTCGTCGAGATTACGGACGTAAGGTACGCCGTAGGTCAAGCGCCGCAGCAGGATACGCTGAAGGCGAGAGTTGAGCTTGCAAAGATCGTTGATGAGCTTTTGAAGCTGCGCAAGCAGCAGGAGACGGCTAGGGCAAGGATCAATAACCTGATCAACCGGCCGCCGCAGGCGCCGCTTGGGAAACCAGCCGGCTTCGAGCGGCACGAGGTCGACTACTCGCTCGAAGAGCTTGAGCAGCTAGGTGTCGAACATAGGCCAATCCTTGACCTATATCGAGAGAACGTGGCCCGGTCCGCTGCGGCGAGAGACCTCGCGGAGAAGGACCTGAAGCCGGACTTCGAGTTCGGCGTCGGCTACAGGGCAAGAAGCCGGGCGGCGGGAGACCCTGTGCCGGGAACCGACTTCTGGTCGGCGTCGGTTATGGTGAACCTTCCGATTTATGCCAGGACAAAGCAACGGGAACGCATCAAGGAGGAAGAAGCGAACCAAGAGCTCTGGGAGGCCGAGTTCGAGTCAGCGAAGAACGATACCTTTTTCCAGATCAAGGACCTTATGGCAGAGATAGAGAAAACCGGAAAGCAGGTCGATCTGTTCAAGACGGGTATAATCCCACAGGCAGAGCTTGCGCTTGAGTCCTCCCTTTCGGAGTATCAGGTCGGCAAGACAGACTTCTTGACGCTCCTGGACAATGAGCTCAAGCTCTATAACTATCAGATCGAGTACTACCGCGCGCTTACCGACTACGAGAAGGCCGTCTCCGATCTGGAGGCGACGGTAGGCGCCCGGGTTTACTGATGATTCTACGGAGGATAAGAATGAGCTTTCTCAGACGATTTAGATCACGAAGAGGCATCTTCGGTTTAGTGATAGTCGTCGTCCTCGTGGGGGCTGGAGGCGCAATTATAAACAGCCGCACCGCCCACCAGGGTCACGGCGCTGAACAGGGTGCGAAGCAGGCAGCCAAATATCACTGCCCCATGCATCCCACTTACACGTCGGATCGGCCCGGCTCGTGCCCGATCTGTGGCATGGACCTCGTTCTAATAGGGGACGAAGGTGAGAGCGACACCGCCGGGATGCCGAGCATAGACGGCTTGTCGGCGATCAAGATGAGTGACCCGAAGAGGCAGTTGATAGGCGTTCGGAGCACCGAGGCCGTGACGACTTATTTAACCAAGAACATCCGCACCGTCGGCACGGTGGAGCCGGATGAGACGAAACTGGCCGAGGTCAACACGAAGATCGACGGCTGGGTGGAGAAGCTGTATGTGGACTACACCGGCCAACTGGTGAGAAAGGGGCAGCCACTTCTTGCTATCTACAGCCAGGAACTTCTTGCTTCCCAGGAGGAATATTTGCTCGCCTTAAGAGCACAGAAGCGGCTGTCGAATAGTCCGTTCTCTGAGGTTTCAAAGAACAGTTTTTCGCTCGCGAAGCGGGCAAGGCAGCGGCTGGAGTTGTGGGACATCCCGGAAAGCGAAATCCGCCAGCTTGAAAAGACCGGCAAGCCGAAGAGGACTGTCACGCTGCGCGCGCCGTTCGCTGGTTACGTGATGCACCGTGGCGCGACGGAGGGCGTATTCGTCAAGGCAGGCGAGCCTCTGTTTAAGATAGCCGACCTCTCCAGGGTGTGGGTCCAGGCCGACATCTACGAGTACGAGATGAGCCAGATAAAGGTCGGCCAGCAGGCCGAACTTACTCTGGACGCCTATCCGGGCAGAACATGGATGGGCAAGGTGGACTACATCTATCCTTACCTTGAGCGGGACACAAGGACCCTCAAGGTGCGGTTCGTCTTCTCCAACCCCGGACTGACCCTCAAACCCAATATGTTTGCGAACATACATCTCAGCATACCGCTCGGCCAGGCTTTGACTGTGCCTGAAGAAGCGATAGTCGACACAGGAAAGAGGCAGGTATTGTTCGTTGACAACGGCGAAGGCAACTTCGAACCCAGGGAGGTGAAGGTCGGCCAGCGGGTAGACGGTAAGATGGAGATATTGTCCGGCCTGTTCGAGGGAGAGCGCGTTGTCATCAATGGCAACTTCATGATCGACTCGGAGAGCCGGCTGAAGGCTGCGCTGAGCGACATAAGTGGCGACAAGTCCGGGGAAAAAGCCCCGGAAGACTCAGGCGGCGAACACGCGGGACACGGCATGTGAGAATGGGCGAACTGGAGAGGACATTCAGCAGTGATTGAACGAGTAATCGAATTCTCAGCGAAGAACCGTTTTCTGGTCCTGCTTCTGGTGGGTTTCGCGCTTCTTGCCGGGGTCTGGTCTATCCGGAACGTGCCGCTCGACGCGATCCCGGATCTGTCTGACGTGCAGGTCATCATCTTCACCGAGTGGAAGGGTAGAAGCCCGAACCTGGTTGAGGATCAGATAACGTACCCAATCGTAACGGCCATGCTGGCCGCGCCAAAGGCCAAGGTAGTCCGAGGCTATTCGTTCTTCGGTCTGTCTTTCGTCTACGTGCTCTTCGAGGACAACACGGACATCTACTGGGCGCGCAGCAGGGTCCTGGAATACTTGAACGGGATTCAGGGCAACCTTCCGGACGGTGTCTCACCCAGGCTCGGCCCCGACGCCACCGGCGTCGGCTGGGGGTTCCAGTATGCGTTGGTCGACAAAACCGGCCAGACGGATATCCAGCAGATCAGGAGCTTCCAGGACTACTACCTCCGCTATTGGCTGCAGAGCGTGGACGGGGTCTCGGAAGTTGCGACTGTGGGGGGCTACGAAAAGCAATATCAGATCGAGGTCGATCCGAACCGCCTGTCCGCTTACGACATCCCCATCGGCAAAGTCATCGCCGCTGTCAGAAAGAGCAACAACGACGTCGGCGGCCGGACTCTTGAGTTCTCCGGTAGGGAGTACTTCATCAGGGGGCGAGGTTACGTCCAATCGGTCAACGACCTGAGAAAGGTGGTTGTGCATGCGTCGCCCGGCGGGACTCCTGTTCTGCTTCAGGACGTGGCAAAGGTGCACCTGGGACCGGACATCCGGCGCGGAATTGCCGAGCTTGACGGCGAGGGAGAGGCCGTAGGTGGAATCGTCGTCGTACGGTTTGGCGAGAATGTTCTCCAGGTCATAGATCGCGTAAAACAGAAGCTGAAAGAAGTAGAGTCATCGCTTCCGCCGGGGGTCGAGGTCGTCACCGTATACGACCGCTCCGCGCTTATCAATCGGTCCATCGACAACCTAAAACACACTCTCCTTGAAGAGTCTGTCATTGTAGCGATCGTCATCATTATCTTCCTGCTGCACTTCCGCAGCGCGCTCGTTGCTATTTTAGTTCTGCCCATTGCGGTCATTATCTCGTTTATCCCATTCAGGTTCCTGGGGCTTACGTCCAACATCATGTCGCTTGGAGGCATCGCCATCGCGATAGGAGCGATGGTGGACGCGGCGTGCGTGCTTATAGAGAACGCGCACAAACGTCTGGAGGACGCGCCGCCGGATGCGGACAGGATACCTATCATCATACAGGCGGCGAAGGAGGTAGGCAAACCCATCTTCTTCTCGCTGCTGGTCATCACGGTGTCGTTCCTTCCGGTCTTCACGCTTGAGGCGCAGGAGGGCAGGCTGTTCAAGCCGCTCGCTTTTACGAAGACCTTTGCTATGTTCTTCGCGGCGGTGCTTTCCATCACCCTTGCGCCTGCGCTGATGGTGCTCTTCATCCGTACGGGAAGAATATGGCATGAGACCGAGCATCCGATCAGCAAGCGGATCCAACGGTGGTACTACCCATGGGTGTCCGCTCTTATGCGAAGGAGGACCCTCAGCATCACAATCGCGCTGATAGTGGTCCTCTCCAGCGTGCCGATCTTCTTCAAACTCGGCTCGGAGTTCATGCCGCCGTTGAACGAAGGCGATATGCTCTACATGCCGACTACCCTGCCAGGCATCTCGGTAACTGAAGCAGCCAAAGTACTTCAGGTACAGGACAGGATAATCAAGCAGTTTCCAGAGGTGCAGACGGTCTTCGGAAAGGTCGGACGGTCCCGCACTTCGACAGACCCGGCTCCGCTCAGCATGGTCGAGACAACGATCAGGCTCAAGCCGGAGGAGGAGTGGCGGAAGGTGCAGCGGCAGAGGTGGTATTCATCCTGGGCTCCGGAATTCCTCAAGAAGGGTCTGAGGCGCATCTGGCCGGAGGAGCGCCCGATCACCTGGGACGAACTGGCAAACGAGCTGGATAACGCGATGAAGCTGCCAGGCTGGACGAACGCCTGGACTATGCCGATCAAGACGCGCATAGACATGCTTACCACAGGCATCCGCACGCCGATTGGAATAAAGGTCTTCGGCCCCGACCTCGGCACGATAGAGGACATCGGGAAGAAGATCGAGGGGATCTTGAACGACGTGCACGGAACGCGGAGCGTCTATGCGGAGCGTGTCACCGGAGGCTACTTCATAGACTTCACCCCCGACCGTGAGGCCGCCGCCAGATATGGTTTGACGGTCGAAGATGTCGAGCAGGTTGTCGAAACGGCAATTGGCGGGATGAACATAGACACGACGGTAGAAGGCCGGGAGCGCTACACCATAAACGTCCGCTATGGCCGGGAGCTCCGAGACGATCTGGAGAAACTGAAAAGGGTGCTCGTGCCGACACCGTCAGGGGCACAGGTGCCGATAATCCAGCTCGCCGACCTCAGCGTTACGACAGGTCCTCCGGTTATCAAAAACGAGGATGGGTCGCTGACCGGCTGGATCTACGTGGACGTGGACACCGGGGCCGTCGATATCGGAAGCTACGTCGAGGACGCAAAGGCCGCCGTCGCCGAGCGTCTGGAGGTTCCGTCGGGCTACTACCTCAAATGGACCGGCCAGTACGAGTTCATGCAGCGCATCGCGCAGAAGCTCAAGGTGGTTATCCCCGTCACACTGCTGATTATCGTCGTTATGCTGTTCCTGAACTTCGGGTCCATCGGGGAGACACTGATCGTCCTTCTCTCGATCCCGTTTGCCCTTACGGGGAGCATCTGGGCTTTGTATCTCTTGGATTATAACCTGAGCATCGCCGTATGGGTCGGCATGATCGCTCTAGCCGGCGTTGCAGCGGAGACCGGCATCGTGATGATCGTTTATCTTGACCAGGCCTATAACCAGTTCAAGGCAGAGGGCCGGATGAACACACAGCACGACCTGTTTGCCGCGATCACGTACGGAGCAGTCCAGAGGGTTAGGCCGAAGCTGATGACGGTTGTAACTACTATTATGGGCCTTGTGCCGATAATGTTCAGTCACGGCTCCGGCGCAGATGTGATGCAGAGGATCGCAGCGCCGATGATTGGGGGGCTGGTCAGCTCTACGGTGCTCACGCTCGAGATCATCCCGGCGATATATTCAATCTACAAGCAGAGGACCGTCAGTTGGGCAGAGGACAAGCCCGAACCTCCGTCGGATAGTTCCGGCTCCGAAACCAAAGGATTCGCGGAGTCGCTCGATGCCGCTGAATAGCCAGGACCGGCGCAAAAAGTGGGAACCCCGCTCGGTTTTCTGCATCTTTACATGTGTCCAAAGCACAAACACAAGAACGAAAGGAGCGAAAAATGCTTAGAAGAAACTCACTGCTAATCGCAATTCTAATGTCTCTTGCGATAGTGACCGCGGCGGTGGCCGCCGGCAAGATGGTGCGCTGCGCCTTCGATGGTATGGCAATGAAGGATACTGTCATGAAGAAGGCAACGGTAAAGGGTGAAACAGTTTATTTCTGCAGCGACGACCAGAAAACCCATTACCTGAAAAGCCCCGAGAAATATCGACGGACGACGAAGATCGGTCCATACTCCGCAACTGTAAACTTCCTTACGAACATGGAGCACATGGAAGCCATGAAAGCTATGGGGATGGAAATGGGAATGAAGCCGTCCGGCGCCCACCATCTCTCAGTCTGCCTTGAGGATAAGTCGGGAAAGGATGTCAAGCCGACGAAAGTCCTCCTGCGCGTCACAGACCCAGCCGGCAAGGGAGTCACCAAGCCGCTGAAGTGGAACGATATGATGACGCACTACGGCACACAGTTCGAGCTCAAGTCCAAGGGCAAATATCAGGTTGCCGTAATGGTGCTTGACTCAGGCAAGCAGTATAAGAGCACCGTGGACTACATTGTAAAATAGGGCTACTGCGCCCAATCCGAACAGGATTACGGCAAGCCTGACAATCCATCCGACAAATGGTATTGCGCCGAGAACGTAGACAATAGCCAACCCGATCACAAGCCGCAGCCAGCTCGAACGGTCGCGAAGCGTGAGTCAGCCTCCCCTCTTCAACTCCCCCGCCAGGCGCTCAAGCCACGTGTCAAGCTCACACCTCATCACTTGCGAGATCGCCGGAGCCGTCAAACGCCCGAAGATGGGCATTGTGATCCAGTGCTCAGACCTCAAGTGAGCAACCGACCGGCCTTTTTCCTGCGTGAAGCGTATTTGCCCGATGTGGTGGAACCCCAGCGTACCGCACTCGGACTCCCAGTACACTGCAGGGCCGGATTCATCCCACCACTTTCTGTAGCGAACGGACGCAGGAAACGGAGGAAACGCGCGGACGGTGTAGTGCACATCACATTCCGTCCTGGAATGGACGGTGACGCTGGATATTATTGGGATCAGTTCTTGCTCACGCTCGACCTGCTTTATCAGGTCCAGCACATGCGAGGCCGGAACCGGCATCTCCCTGTCCAAAAACAGGACTTCTTTCCTCGGCTTGGACAGCACGTCGAGCAGGACGAGCCCCGCTCCCGCCGCCAAAGCCCCTGCCGCTGCTATTTGTGAGCGTTTGTTCATCTCATCTGCCTCCCAAACGGATTCTTCCCTTTCCGGCAAACTTGAAAACCGAAGCAGCCGACCTACCCTGGTAATTCTGCCAGTAGATTATCAGGCGGGTGTAATGTATACTAGTATATAGGACACCAACGCCAAACATACCTTCCTGCGCTGTAGTCTACCAACAGATGAAAACACTTAAAGAAGTTATGGCTCCCGACGTCGTTTGGATATCGCCATCGGCGCGGGCAAAAACAGCGATAATCCTCCTCAAAGGGCATGGGATAGACGCCCTGCCCGTGGTCTATTCGCACGACTCCGTCGTGGGGATGATCTACTGTTCGAGCCTGATCGGTGAGGACCCGGACAGGCTCGTGATGGACTTGATGACGAAGGAGTACATCGCCCTGCCTCCAAACACCCCAGTCTACCAGGCCGCCGAGATGATGAGGCGAAACGGAAACAGCCATGTCCTTGTCGTCGACTCGGGCAGACTGGTTGGAGTCGTCTCCCGTGGGGATATTGTCTCGGAGCTGGGCAAATCATATGATACGCTCACCGGCCTGCCCTGGCAGGATGCGTTCAGGGAGTGGAGCATAGATGCCCTCGACAGAGGCCATGAGATCTCGGTCATTTTGATAGACCTCGATCTGTTCGGAAAATTCAACAAGAAGTACGGGCATGTGATGGGAGACAACGTTCTCAAGGCCGTAGCCGGGGCTTTGCAGGCTGAAGTAGATGCGGAGAGAGACTTCCTCTGCAGATATGCTGGAGACGAGTTCGCGGTGGCAAGCTACCGCAAATCGGGCGAGGCCAACGAGTTCGGGGCGAGGCTTATCGACAGGGTCAGAAAGATCCAGATTCCGGGGCTTCCGGAGGAGATAGGCGCCACGTTCGGCATGGCGGGAGGAAGGAGGACCGGAGGCAGAGAGGCGATTCATTCAGCGGCAACGCTCGACGATCTCATAACGAACGCAAGCCTGAACTGCACGCTTTCAAAGCCGCACCGGGACGATACTGCCCAGATCGAACCTGCGCCAGTCGCCGTGACAGGCGACGGTCATATAAGGCGCGCAGAGCAGTCGAGACTCAAGATCCAAACGATCCGGCTTTCCACGTCTCCCACCGAGGCGACGGCCGAGGTCATCCTATCCCGGAACGAGCAGGAGTTTGCACATTCGTCGTCCGGCTATGCGGCAGGAGGGCGAAGCGTAATCAGGCTGGTCGCGGACGCAGCGGCGGGCGCAGCATCGAAGTCGTTCGCTCCGGGATATGGAATTGTGGTTGACGGCGTGGTGAACTTCGAAGCCGACCAGCGGGAGATAGTAACCGTAATCGCAACGCTCGTGGGACCGGGGAGCAGCACGACCCACGCCGGAAGCGCAGTCGTCCGCAGGTCCGATCCATATAGAGCCGCTGCAGCGGCTCTCCTGTCCGCAGTGAACAGACAGGCAGCGCTAATACCAAGATCTGAGGCATTAACATTCGCCGAGCCGACCGCAGTTGACGAGAAACTTCTGGGAGACGAGCACAAGGCGGAAACCGCGGAGCAGTGAAAGTGCGTCCTAAAACTCGAAGGCTCAACTGTGTAATTGTGCACTATTCTTCTTTTTAGAAGACTTCTCCCTCGCGAACGGCAGGGCGATTGTGGCACTGCTCGAGAAACTGACAGACAACGATCCGCCGGGGAGTCATCTACCCGACGGTTGTTTTATTGGCTAAGCCTGATGCGGCTCATTCAGGCTGTGAACGAGTTCTTCATCGCGAAAGCGCGAAATACACGAAATCCCGAAGGGGGAAGGGAGTTAGATGGTTTGATGTCCGGATAGAGCATGACCATCAAACCATCCAACCATGGAACCATTTCGGGCTTTCGTGGAGAATTCCCTTCCGCCCGCTAATCGAGAGTATTTCTCTTACCAAAGGAAAAGCTCTGGAACTCGACCACGGCCGGTTCGCCGCCGCCACAAGCGAGGACAATCTGCCTGATCCGGCAGTTCTCGGCACCGATCCGCTCCTTGAACACGTTCAGCAAGTCGCATGTCACGCGTCGCCACTCACCGTCGTTTACCGCCCCGTCCGGAAGTCTGCCAACGGACGGGCAGCCATCCCATGGTCCGATCAAAGCAAGTGCCTTCCACTCCGTACCGCTATTGGTTTGGAATAGCATCGCCAGCGGCCTTTTCGCCTGTGTTCTGATCCTGAAGTCTAGGATTGGGAACTCCTCAAGATCAATCACGTCTGGGTGCAAAATGACAGAGCCGGGATCCCCCGCGATCTCCAATCGAAGCGCAGGCCTTCCCGATGCTTCCACCCTGGACATCTCGACCTTGCCGGATCCGCGGCTCCACGGAGGATCGCCGGAGAAGTCGTACTGCACGCCTGGCGTCAACCGGAATGCCGCCCAATCGATGGAGGCATGAGATGATTCCACAGCCGCTTGATCGGAGTAGAACTTCTTCAGGACTCCATAACACTGCTCATTGAGCTGAGCAATCACGCCCTGGTCCCCACGGTTTCGGACATCTTCAGCATATTTATTTATCGCTTGCCTGGCATAGTCGATCGAAACCTTGATATCCTTGAGCGATGCTTTCCTGCCCTCGTCCAGGCCGTTCTTACGGGCGACCTTGTCGTACGTGATGAACGACTCGTTCAGGGCCATCATGGACTTCAGGAACAGGCAGCGGAACTCCAATCTGTTCAGCATCAGCCCGGCCCACGACCGCCCCTGCTCGTCGAGCTTCGGCAGGACCGAGCGAATAGACGATATCGCGTTGCGATCCATTTCGAGCAGCTTTTTCTGACCGGATATCCCGCACATGTCCCCGGACGCCTGGGCCACCACCGTTCGCCACTGCTCCTTCTCGAGGTCTTCAAGCCTGTTGGGAAGCGTGGGAAGCACAAGCGCGGTCCATCCCGCTCCAAGCAGCATGTTCCTCGCATCACCGGGACATGCCCCGGGAGTATACGGCTCAAACTGGTCGTAAGCCTCGCAAATCTTCAACAGACCGCGGGCCGGACCGCCATATAGCCTGGCAAGGTAGCTCTTGTAGAACTCCCCGCCCACGTTGCGGCTCAAAAAACCCCTACCCTCGGACTGCCAAATCCAGTAGTAGTCCGAGTTCGGATAGGTTTGCACGAGGGTGCGATATCTTTGCAGGGACAGATCGACATTGTGCGGGTCCAGCGGGTTGACGTAATTGGCCCCTCCATTGCCGTCCGAAGGCTTGTCAGTCCATGTGGGTTCTCCTCCAACTGGTACCATAAGCTCGAATCCCACGACAGTCTTGAACCCACGGCTGTGGGCATAGTCGATGACCTTGCGCAACATCTCCTGGCATTCCTCGGCCTGCGCACGCGGGTTGCCTATGTTATCCACATAAGGCTTCGGGCCGAAAATGTCTATGCCATTGAATGCCTTCTCGCCGATAGCGCCCTTTGTATGAAAGACATCGACGGGTGAGCCGATAAAGGAGGGGTTCAGGGGCTTGCCATCCCAGACCTCGGTATAGAAGGCGATCCCGGAGTAGAAGTGGAACTGAAGCATGTTGAACTTCATCCGAGCAGCGCGGTCTATCAGTTCCTGATAGTGCTCGAAGTTGTAGCCGGACATCCCGTCGAGGAAGTTGTCCCATGGGAAGATGCCCCTATACTTGAATACCGGTGACACGCTGACATCGATCGGCTTGA
>JACPPP010000359.1 GCA_016190935.1 Armatimonadota bacterium
CTGCTATCCTGCCCCAGATTCTAACCAGAAGCCCTACGTTATTCAGGCCTATCCCGCCTGTTATCCCCGGAGTATACTCGTTTAGTGCCCCTCCTCCAAGATCACGACAGGTTAAGCCAACAGGCTCAGGCACATCCGCTGTCGATGTTATGCTCACAGAGGATGCAGTTATCTGCCTTTCCCCTGCTGCTGTCTCGATAATGCCGTCTATATCTACTACATCCCCTTCTTGCACGGTCTGAGTAGACACAACCTTAATCCCGGATGATCTTGATCTGTCCTCTATATAGAAGAAACTCCCTCCAAGCTGGTCAGTGCCGGCTGTGACTACAACTGCCATCACCGCAAGCTCGGTCCCGTTCGGTTTAGACTTCGCTTCGCCGACTGTGTCTGTCGGGATCACCTCCCGTTCTCCGCAGATTCTCCCTGCCAGCCGGTCCAGAGAATACATGAGGTTGCCATAAAGGATGATTGCCGAATCAGAACCTGCTGACGCCGCTGCCGGATGCCTTTGGGGGCGCGCGGATTCGGAGAGCACGAACTCGGATGCATCCACTTTGCTTCCGTCCGGGCCGATGCGAACGAAATATATATCCGTGCTGCTTGTGGCGTAGCTGCGGGTATCCTGCCAAACAACGTAGTAGCTGCTTCCGGCCCAGGCGACTGATGGGCTTGTCTCTTCATATCCGGCGACTGAACAGATGGCTATGTCGGAGGCATCTATTCGCGCGGCCTGGGGGGACATTCTGACTCCATAGATGTCCGCTGAGCCGTCCCGCCGGTCAGACCATACGATCAGATAGTTGGTTCCGTCGAAGGCGACCTTGGGGGATACCTTGCTTGCCGATACAGAGGAGACTTTGACACCAAGACTGTCGAGGACCGAGCCCGAACCGCTGATTCGCGCGCAGTAAGTCTCCGGTGTGTACGATCTATAGTCTTCCCAGACGACCAGAAAGTCCGCGCCGTCGGATGCGATGGCAGGCGCAAACTGGTTGCCAGTATACAGGCTCACGACGGATGTGAGTGGTGTTACAACCCCTCCGGGTGTGACCAGTGCTCCGAACAGATCGGTAAAGTAGTCGGGCGCTACAGCGTTCCGGCTGTCCACCCAGGTTACTAGATATGTCGAGCCGTTTGAGGCCACCGCAGGGGAGTTCTGGCCAAAGTCTGCCGAACAGATATCTAACGGCGCGAAATCCAGGGGCTTTAGGTCTCTGCCGATGCGCAGGCCCTTGATGTCGGAGCCGGTATCCACTCCCTCTGTCCAGACGACCAGATATTCCGTGCCTCCCCAGGCGATTGCCGGCTGAGTCTGGCTTCTTACAGGATACGACAGCCGCACTCCCTCGGGATCGAGCATTGTGCCGTCTACAGCTATTCTCGCCGCGTAGATCGTATCCGTGCCTGACCTCCTGTCGCTCCAGACAGCCACATAGTGGACTCCGTCGAACGCCACCGCGATGTCCTTCTGGTTCTGGACTGAAACGGACAAAACCTTCACGCCGCCTACGGACGAGGCGGAATCGATAGCTGCGCCCAAGACGTTCGGATCGGTGATGCTGAGAGTGTGCCAGACGATGAGGCACGTGCTACCTCCGACCGCCACGCCGGGGCCGGGCAGCCCGGCCGGGCCGGACCACACTTCTACGGTTTCACCAAGCCTCTGTCCACTGGCATCGACCATACCCGCGTGCACACCACGTCCGGTGGCGCGGTCGCGCCAGACCACAATGAAACTGTCGCCGTTCCAGGCAACGTCGGGAGCCTCCTGATCGCCGGATGATGTCTCTATCATTATGCCGCCGGTGTCGTAGACGCTCATTGTCCCGCTCACACGCGCGCCATAGATATCCTTTTCTATGTTTCTGGTGTCCTGCCAGACCACCAGACAGGTTCCGCCGGGGCCTGCGGCTGCGGCTGGGGCGGTCTGATCGCCGGATGCGCCCAAGGAGTCCGCCCCCGATGAGATCAGTTTATCGACGCCGGACTTTTGTCCCGCGCTTGTTACCAGGCATCCGTAGATGTCAGTTCCCGCCAACTCGCCGCCGCGATAGTCCTGCCACACCAGAAGGTATTTGCTGGCGTTCCAGGCAAGCGCGGGCAGTCTCGCGTTCCCGGACTGGAAGGCGAGGGGCAGCGGAGTCTGCGCGGTTCCCGCCGCCGTCACTATCGCGCCATAGATGTGTATTCCACTCGTACTCTCCTGCTCATAGGCAACGAGCCAATCCGCGCCGTCGGAGGCTGCGGCAGGGGCATTGTGTGTGGTCGAACCCGTGGAGATGGCTATTCCGTCGCGATCAAGCAGTTGTCCTGAGATGGTAACTCTAGCGCCATATATGTGCGGAGGCTCGCCCGTTGTCCGCGAGTCCAACCACACCACAAGAAAGTCCGTGCCGTTGAATGCGACAGCCGGAGCAGTCTGGTTGCCCGGCGCTCCCACAACGTCGTGGCCCGATGCGACATTTACGCTTGATATCAGGAAAGACTCTCCCTGTGGGGTTCCATCTTCCCCAACCAAAATCCCATATACGTCATAATCAGCGCCGCTTCTGCGGTCCTGCCAGACGACCAGATAGCCACTCCCCCCCGCTGCCGCTGCCGCGCTTTCCTGGGCGAGTTGAGATGGTCCTATATACTTTCCGATGTCGATCTCCGGCCCTATGCTTGGCTGCGCCGCAGCCCGAATGCCGCACACAAGGCACGCGGCGGCTGTGAGAATTAGCAGTATTGTCTTATACCGATTGCCTTTGCAGCCGATCGCCACAGTTCCGCACCCTTCGACGGAGCTCAGGATGCGGAACTGCTCGCTCCTATCGCAATTGGTATTCGTCTTCGATGTCTCTATCATTGCTGAGCTTCTCCTTTCACGAGAACGTCTTCTGAACCGGGGAGACGGGGAACGGATCTGAGACGGGGAATTCCAGATTCCTCGCCTCCTCATTTTCCCCGTCTCCCCGGTTCAGTCGATAGTCCGGGATTTGTAATCCGGCCCCCAACCCCGATTGGCACGAATCTTGCAGTCACTTTCTGGTAGTTTTGCCAGGCAGCCTCTGCGGTAATAGCGTTGTAGTTCAGTTAATCCGGCACACTCCCGCTGGCGCCATCAATCACTAAGATAAGGAGTGAAACCTATGAGACCAAGAAAGAATCTGCTGACAGCAATCGTGTTTGCAGCAGCAATCTGCTTCGCAAGCGCTGCCCTCGGCGTGCCGTTCAATGTAACGGTTGTTCCGGGCAGTGAAAGCTCCACCTGGGTCTACACCATCTTCAACAACGACACGACGGGCGACGTAATCCCTCTTGCGCTCGACATAGAATGGGACGAGGGCCAGGCCCCCGATTCCTATACAGTTGTCGGGTCTCCGCAGGGCTGGGAGCCGAACGACTCATTCGACTGGCCTGCCTGGGATGCCGTTGATACGTTCGAGCCGTCTGCAGGCAAGAGCCTATCGGGCTTTGTTCTGTCCGCGCCGACGCCGGGCTTGAATTACACCGTTTCATACCTCGAAGTTGCAGATATGAAGATGGATTCCGGCAGAGTCCAAATTATTCCTGAGCCCGCCGCGCTCCACACGGTTCTTTCAGGACTGGTCGCAGGCTTCGGCATTCTTCTGCGTCGGCGCTGTTGAGAGTTTTGAGTTGTGAGTTTTGAGTTGTGAGTCGTGATCGTCCGACATCATCGGGAACTCATAACTCAAAACTCTCAACTCATCGCTCATCGCTCATTGCTCATTGCTTTTTCAGTGTGCGATTGTCTTCCACATGGCTTCGTAGTCGAAGCTCGGATTGAACTCGTCGGTGTGGCATGTCCGGCAGAGGTCACCCGCCACCTTGCCGTAGGCGGCATTGGGCGAACCCGTATGTGACTTACCCGGCCCATGACATGCTTCGCATTGGACCGCCACAAGCTCAGGGGTCTCCTTTGTGTTCAGAAATCCGCCCCGAGACCTTGCGCCCGTCGTGTGGCACGGCGTGCAATCGGGGTCGAACTGCTGGCCTGCTTTCTCCAGGCTGGCGAAAGCCGTGCTGTGCCTGCTCTCCGTCCACTTTCGGTGCGCGTCTGAATGGCAGTCTTTGCAAAGAACTGCTCCGATGAACGCGCATTCTCTCTTCCTATCCGCCGAGCCGTAGCCGCGCTCGGCAAGCACAGCCCTGATCTTGGTCTTAAGCTCCCTCTGCCCGCGCAGGGCAATCTCTTTGACTTTCGCGTTGTAATCATCGAAGAGCTTCACAATCGCTGGACTCTCATCGTATGTCCGGTCGAGATAGATGAGCCTGTTGCTCACTTCCGTTATCTTGCCGCTTCTCAAGGTAATATCAAGTCTGCCGACGCTCCATCCCAGCCGGGTGCGGCTTTCAACCAGTATGCGGTCCCCGATTCTCTCGATGGGAACATTGACTGTGTTGCCCTCTTCACCCGGCAGGATTGGCGCGCTTTCCGAGTGAGTGCAGACCACGACGTCAGCCAGTCCCGAACGGGCCAGGGATTCAGCCTCATCTTTGGTAGAATGCGAAACCACCACCACAAAATCAGCCCGCTTGCGCGCCTGCGGCGTCGTCAGCTTCAACGCCTCCAGGGGATCTGTAATTGTTACCTCCAGCGGGACCTTCGGCATCCTCTCAAGCAGCCGGGGGTCGAACAGACCGATCACCGCCACACGAAGGCCACCGGCAGTCTTATGAACTGCGAACGCTTCGAATCCGCTCTGCTTGCCCGCCTCATTATTGCCCAGGTTTGCAAGAATGAAACCTGTTCGGCAAGGCCCGATCTGCTTCAGCCCGGAGGGGCCGAGCTGTATCTCGTCCTCACCCGGCGCCATTGCATTGTAGCCGATGGCATCTATTGCAGATAGTGCTGTGTGGCCCTTCAGCCTTTCCTGTTCCGTGGCTGCCCGTCCGAGCGTATCGCCGCCCTCCACAACCAGCACGTTTTCGGCCTCTTTTCGAACCTGCTCGACCAGCGTAGCCTCGCGCCCGTAGCCGCCGTATCGGAACTTCGTGCAGTTGCACGACCTGATCTGGCCTTTTGCCTGGCTGGTGTAAAGGATCGTTAGCTTGCGAACTCCTGCAGCGCCGCCAACGTCCGGCGCGCAAACGCCAATGGTAAGGAGGGCGTAGACAAGGGTAAAGAGCACAATCGTCCATCTGAACTCAATGAACGGCCGATGTCGGCGGAGAATACTCATGCTCCGCTTTCCTCCCGGCTGTTTGTGCCGCCGCTCGCCTCTTTCTTGATCTCAGGAGAATCAGGCTCCGCGCCACCTGGGGAGGACTTCCTATCCGGCATCATCCTCACAGGAAGCCCCTTCGGAAGCTCAAAGTGCGAGTCGGCAACCTGCACTCCCAGCTTGTAGGACAGATAGGTCACGGTGACCTCATTGCCCTTCTCCTTGCCTTTCATGATGAGCTTGACAGGGGTATACTTTTTTGGCTCCACCCAGAGCTGACATTTCCAGCCGGACTTCTTCTCCGTGTAAGCGTAGATGTCGCACGGCTTGCCGTTCATCTTCTCACTATGCTGCTTCTTTGCATCGTTGTTCTTGAGAAATGCTTTCACATCTCCCGCCGGGGCCGGAAGGAAGGTCATCGGTGATTCCCTGTTCGATCCCGGAGGATACTTTCCAACGAACCTTTTAAACGGATGTATCAAGAAAGCCCCGTCGTCGTTCTTGACAAATCTCATGCTCAGGTCTGAAGTGATATACTCCCAGGCGAAATTGGAGCCTTTCACGTACATCTTCCGTGTCCCCAAATCGCCGAGAGGTGACTTCATTTTCACCTCGTAGTAAAGTGTTTTTGCATCCTTCGCCGCATATGCCTGCGCGTAAAGCAAACATGCCATTAGTGTTGCTGAGGTAAAGAGAATAATGTGCCTTTTCATTTAGATCTCACCTGGTCATCAAATTGAGACCGGCGCAAGACGCACCAGTCCATCGGGAGAGGGTGTAAATCCCTCGCGGAGATTGCGGTGGCCCCGAAGTTAACCCCAGGACCACCGCAGTTCACGGTGAACCTACTTCTTCGGCTGGAAGATGCCGGTATTGAATCCTATGTACTCGGCATCGATCAGCAGCTTGCAGCAAGCAGGATTCTCAAACGTATTGGCAATGCCCGTCCCGTCTCCCGTGGGGAACGGAAACGGCGGCGAGACAGTTATGCAGGCATCGGCGACCTCCAGTTCGAAGTCGGCAAGCAAGTTACCTGCGCCTGCGAGGTTTCCACCCTGCAACAGCGTAGAGATGTCTGCGATCTTCCGCTGTAGGATCGGATATAGCTCCTCATCGCTTACCAGCGGAACCTCGTCAAGACCAAACGGCAGTTCGCGGAACAGTTCGAGCAGGAAGGACAGATGTGGCAAATCGGCGTGCAACCTCCACTCCCAGATGTCTTGATGAACGGTCGACGGGAAGTTAGGGTTGGCCGGGTCGGCCCAACTCGGTGTTCCATAAGTGATGACCAGTGTCCAGCTCGTGCCGGGCACCTCGTACATCAAGGGCCACCAGCGCCTGATGTTGGGAGTGCCCTGTTGTGCCACAGTTCTCGGGAAGTACCGGTCCGTGCACTGGATGGTCGGAGGAACCACCTTCGTCAGCACGACGTTCTTGATGGTGTAGTTGACGCCAGCCGGGAATGCGCTGACGAAGTTCGCCCAGGGCGGCTCAGA
>JACPPP010000365.1 GCA_016190935.1 Armatimonadota bacterium
CCCCTTCCGCGCAATCCGTACAATCCGCGTAATCCGCGTTTCAAAGAACCCGCCATCCTTGACATACCGGCCCATGTCGGCGACAATGCTATCAGTGGTTGTCCTAATTTTCGAGATTAACTAATGATTTCTTTTCCTAATGATATTGACTCGGTCCGCGGACTGGCGCCATTCTGGGTCATCAACGCAGATGTGAACCGGGAACAGATTGCGGCGGGGCTTGATGCGATCCTGTCGAAGGGTATTCTCGAAGTCATTGTCGAGCGCGGGCACAGCATAGCTGTAAAGCACTTGCAAGACGATTGGCTCGAAGTGCTGGCCTGGTGTGTAGATGAAGCCAGAGCAAGAAGTATGCACATCTGGATCAGCCATGACGGCGACAGGCTCGCACCGAACGGCGGGGCAGAGCATTACCGGAACACCGATCCTATGTGCTTCGGCAAGAGTCTGGCGGTAGAGTCGAAGCCGAGAGACGAAATAGACCTTGCGTTCTTTGAACTCGGACAATTCCTTGTCGCAGGGAGGATTCAGGGAGGACTGGTTACCAAGACGAGACTGGTGCCGGATCGCCACGTGCTTCGCGCGCTCGATAGCAGTTGGCATATCTTCAACTGCAGGATCCGCCGAGACGCAGATGCCGTGGACGTTCTCTCTTCCGAGGCTGTCACGCGCATTTTCGAGCGGAACCTGGAGCGCTACGTGCCGCGCCTCGGAAAGGAGTTCGGGAGAACGCTCAGGGCAATCTTTGCAACCGAGCCGTGCATCCACTTACCCGAGATCGACGGCTGGAGCGTGCCTTACACTGAAGCCCTCTTCGAGTCCTTTCAAGAGCGGTACCGTTATTCGGCCATCCCGTACATCCCTTACCTGTTTCTTAGCGGCGAGGCGGCGCCCGCGTTCCGAGCCGACTTCTGGGAGCACCTGGCAAGATTGCTCCACGAAAACTACCATGGGAGGTTGGCCCGATGGTGCAAGAAAAACGGACTCCTGTATATAGCTTGCGCTGATTCGCGCAACATGAATCACTCCCCCACCCTGCTCCAGAGCGATAAGCTCACTTTGACGGGAGAAATCGATATACCGGCAATCGACCATCCGAAGAAGGTATGTCACGGCAATCCTTTCGTGACGATAATCGAGCACAAGAGAACCTCTTCGCAGGCCCACGCAACCTCAAAACCGAGGGTTATGACCAAATCCTTCGGCTCCGCCGGCTGGGACACGAACTATCTCGACCTGAAAAGGACGGTGGACGGACAATTTGCCGTGGGAGTGAACGTGCTCGCGCCGTATGCGCTGCAGCATACGGTTGCCGGCAGAAAGCGGTCTGATGAGGTCTCCTTCTTCGTTCAGTCGCCGCTCTGGCAGGACTTCGATGCCTTCCGGGCCTACGTCGAGCGAGTATCCAGTGTTCTTGGGAGTGGAAAGCACTTGTGCCACATCTTGATCGTCTTCCCCGTTACCGGACTGCTCGCCACCTTCCACCCGAACAGCAAAACTCAGGAGTTCGACCGTGTAGACAGCTTCCTTAACTCGCTGTGCATCGAGCTGACCAAGCGCCAGCTCGACTATGACATGACGGATACGAGCGCGCTGCGGTCTGTCCAGGCTCAGGATGGTCAAATTGCCCTCGGCGATGAGCGGTACGATATGCTCATCGTCCCCTACACGCCTTACATGCGTCCGCACGAGTATGAGATCATCGGGCGAATTGCTAAGACGGTTGAGACCTACTTTTTCTACCGCTCGACGGACCCCGGCTATGCGAGTCTGCCGAGCCAGTCAAACGGTGTGCAGTTTGTGGCCACTGAGGATCTGCCCGGCTTCGCCATGCGGCTGCGGCACGCAATTGATGACGGAATCCACCTGGTGGGCGCGGGAAGAGAGGACATATTGCTCCTGCAGCGGGAAGTTGACGGGAAGCGGACGGCATTCTTCGCAAGCCGGAGCGGGCATCACAGGAAGGTGGCCGTGAAATTTACCGGCCAGGTCGGGCTTACCCTGATGGAACCGGAGACCGGACTGACACGTGAGCTGCGCACGAGAAAGGCCGGACGGAAGACAGAGGCGACGCTGCAGTTCGCGCCCTATCAGTCTTTTCTGGTCACGGTTCACGAACCCGCCGCAAGGGAACGCGAAGCCGTCGCAAACGAAGCGCCGGTCGAGGTCGAGATCGAAAACCTGAAAGTAGAAACAGCGGAGAACGTAGCAAACCTGTTCCATTTCAGCCCCACCGGAAGCGGCCGCAAGCTCGACATAAGGCGGACGGCAGGCCGCACCGTGCCGGCCAACGTCTTCGGCGGGATATATGAGGCCGAATTCCAGAATGACGCTCCGGGATGCCGAATTCGGATGGTCCTGGACCGCACTTACGACCGTTGCAAAGTGTTTGTCAACGACGGCGAGGTTAGCCTCTCCGCAGCGACTAACTGGCTGACCGACCCGCTCGACCTGGAAGCAGATATCACAGAACTCCTCAGGCCGGGGATGAACGCGATTCGTGTGGCATCTGACGAACTGCTATCGGAACCGATCAGGCTTGCAGGAGAATTCGATGTAGAGCTGGCCGCCGATCTTGTAATCGTAAAGCCGTGCCAAGATCGGCATCATCTGCGACTGGAGGAGTCAATGCCCTTCTACTCGGGGACGGTCACCTACACTGCAGAATTCGAGATCGATGTCCACGGGGGTCGTGTACAACTCGATCTCGGCGAAGTTCTCGATTCCGCCGCTGCCGTCTACGTGAACAAAACTCTGTCCGGCAAGCGCCTCTGGCCGCCCTATCAGATGGACATCACATCAGCGGTAAAGCCCGGCTTGAACAACCTGCGCATCGAGGTTCGGAACAGCCTGTCGAACCTGATACTCGGCGTGACCAAAGCTTTCGGGCTGAGAACGAAGCCGAAGATGAAGGTGTCAGGCTACTGAAGGAATACTACGAATGCAAGGAATAGGCGCTCTGATTCCGGTTGCGCTGGCGCTTGGAACTGATGCATTTTCGGTGGCCGTGTGCGTTGGCCTGTCGGGAGCAACTACCGGACAAAAGATCAGGCTGGCGGCAGGGTTCGGAACATTCCAGTTCTTGATGCCGATAACCGGGCTTGCCTTCGGCAGCCTGTTGGGTCAGATAGTCGGCGAGATCGCAAGCTGCATCGGCGGCGCGATTCTTGTTGTGCTGGGAGTAACGATGGTCTGGAGGACGATTTCTGTCGGATTCCATTGTCCGCCGATCATACATCGGAGCATAGCCGCGCTCGTTACCGTCTCGCTGGGTGTGAGCCTCGATGCGCTTGCTGTGGGGATCGGCTACGGCCTCGGTGTAGGACAAATTCCCATTGTTCACGCGAGTGTTATTATCGGGGTGGTGGCGTTCCTTATGACCGCACTGGGAGTCGAGCTCGGGGGCCAAATAGGAAAGACCCTCCAACATTATGCGCCAGTAGCAGGCGGCACAGTGCTGATACTTCTTGGAGTGCGAATAGCCATTGGCGGGTAGAAAGGGAAAAGTAAAAAGTAAAAAGTAAAAAGTAAAAAGGCAAAAGGGAAAAGTAAAAAGGCAAAAGGGAAAAGGCAAAAGTAAAAGGGGAAAAGGGAAAACAAGACGTAGAAGGAAGATGATTGGTGAGGGGAAACCGAGAGACATAAAGG
>JACPPP010000360.1 GCA_016190935.1 Armatimonadota bacterium
GTCTTGGGTCTATCAGCATGTGGGCTGCAAAGAACAGTCAAAACAGCCCCCACAGCTCGAAAAACTACTCCCAGACACCTCCCAAACTCTACTCTTCCAAAATTGGTGGAGGATCTGGGCCGTGTTTATGGGTTTCCAATGAGGCTGCCTTTGTGGTATAATTATGATGTCACTATGAAGTCGTGGGGGCGATTGGAGTCGACAGGGAAGCAGCGGCTTTAGTTGCGGGCCGAGGCGCCGCTGGCCTCGTAAAAAGCGGCAAGCCTATAAACGGCACAAATCAGTACGCTCTCGCTGCTTAATTAAGTAGCGCATCCGCCCGGTCCATTCCGGCGGGGTCGGTGTCGGGTGTCAAGCCAGCCGGATTGCTCCTCCCATAACGCTCGTGAAGGGGAGAGGACACCAAAACGAACTGGCTCGCAAGAATCCCGCCTTCGGGAGTCGAACGAGCGAGAACTAAATCGAAGGCTACGCTCGTAGAAGCTACTGTCAGCTCTTCTTTGGACCCGGGTTCGAGTCCCGGCGCCTCCACCAATGTAACTTGAACAAGGTTTCTCTCTAGCGAAAGCGCCGGTGATGTATGATCCGGCGCTTTCGGCGTTTTACGCTCGATAATCGTACTTATCAGCGACGTCGCCGCCATCCAGACCTGTGGACGCACTTTGGGGATTCGGCCTGATATCGCTCCTCAGGATTCTCTGTTCTGCCTATTTTTCTCTGAATTCTTTGGACTCGGCCAAGTGAGTCCACAGCTTTGTGTGAGCACGAATTTGCAACTTTTCGCTGCTGTTTGCCGGGTAACACCAGGAGTTCCAGAATGCGAGGAGAGAAAACGTGAGTCAGCTTGAACACTTCTGCCGCGTGGTCGTGTTCCTATGCGAGTGGATGCGCTGCCTGAGAGTTGCCACGCTCGAAGCCGAGCAGCTTCCTTTGCGCTTTCCAATCCAAGGGGATCGGCTGGGAGAGGACGCGCATCGATAGGCCATCGGGTTCATTGCCGTCAAGTATGGCCTCGATGATGTCGGGAGCGAGGAGTGTCAGCCTATACAGCCTGGCGGCATAGGATACGTCCAGACATATGGCCTGAGCAAGCTCCGATATGGAGGAGAACCTGCCCGAGTCTATCAGTTCCTTCCATCTGTGTGATCGGGTTATGGCGAGGGCGAGGGATTCGGAGTAGTCGTGTTTAGTCTCAGCGGTCTGCAGCCGATCGGAAACGATTATGTGCCGGCGGCCGCCCCGCTTCTTCAGTCGCATGGGTATGTCCACGATAAGCATCTGGTTCTTCTCGTCAAATCGTCTGTTCACTCTGCATCTCCTTCGTCAGCGAACCTATGCCCTCCGCTCGTATGCCTATCGAGATTCCCTCAGGTCTCACTGTCACCCGCTCGACAAGCATCCCCACGAGTCTCGTCTGCTCTGCAGGGTATGGCTCATCCCATATAAGGTCCACGTTTTGAAGCGCCCGGCGGACGCTGTCTTCGGAAATTGGTTGGATATCCGTCTCGTTCTCCAACGCGAGATACCTTGCCGCCAGATATGTCTGTGCTACTACCTCAGGCGTTCTGAGCACGACCCTAAGCTGGGACATCACAGCTCCCTCTATCTCACCGGCGGGAACTGAGCCAACGGGACAGGCGGCATGTCCTTCTTTGGATGCCCTGCCGCACTGGTAGTAAGAATACCGTTTGCCTCTGCTTTGCGTGGAGACGGGACTCATAGCCCTATCCCACGCTCCGCATCGGATGATCCCCCTCAGAAGAGCTGGAGCCTTGGACCTGGCGTGTCTTGCGCGGGTGCGGGTATTTTCCTCTATTACTGCATGATCCCGGTCCCACTGCGACTTCTTGATGATCGCTTCGTGCTCGCCGGGATAGGTGCTGTCTTTGTGGATCACCTCTCCCAAATAGGTGCGGTTGTGAAGCACCCGATAGATGTGCATTTTGTGCCAAGCTTTTCCTTCGCGAAAGACGCCTTGTTTGGTCATCCACGACTTGGTGGTAATGCCTTTTCCGTTGAGTTCCCATGCGAGCTTAAGAGGAGATCCCAGTTCGGCGAACCGCTTGAAGATGAACCTGACTATCTTCGCCTCCTGGTGGTTTACTACCAATCGCCGGTTCTTGCTGTCTACGTCATAGCCGAGTGGAGGCGTTCCGCCTGTGAACTTGCCTCGACGCTTTGCTGCCGCGACCTTGTCTCGTATGCGTTCGCCTATTATCTCACGCTCGAACTGACTGAAAGACATCAGAACGTTGATACAAAGCCTCCCCATCGGAGTCGAACTATCAAAGCTCTGAGTTATTGAGACAAACGAAACATTGTGCTGCTCGAAGACTTCTACCAGCTTGGCGAAGTCCAGCAGTGACCTGGAAAGTCTGTCGAGTTTGTAGACCAAAATCACATCCACCCGACCCGATTCAACATCAGCCAGTAACCTCTGCAAGGAGGGACGATCCATATTCGCGCCTGTGAACCCGCCATCAGAATAGTCTGTCGGCAATACCACCCAGCCCTCGTGTTTCCGGCTATTGACATAGCATTCGCAGGCTTCTCGTTGAGCATCGAGCGAGTTGAAGTCGGTATTGAGGTTCTCTTCCGTGCTCTTCCTGACATAGATGGCGCACCTGACCTTGGGTGTAAGCGGCATACGTTCTGTGTTTCTTCTAGATTTCAACGGCAGTTACCTTCCTCTTTCTTCTTCTTGTAACATTACTTTGAAGGCCCCAGAAGGCCCGACCGTTCCAGTGGGTGCCGGTTATGGCCTTCGTTACTGCCGTGAGGGATCTGTAGAGTCTTCCTTCATACTCATATCCGCCGTGGACGCAAGTTACTTCATACTGCCGACCGTTCCATTCCCGAACAAGCCTGGTTCCCGCGACAGGGGTGTCGTGTCTCTTGGCGGCGGATTTCCGTCTCCTCTTTGGTTCACCTGCATTCTCATCGAGGCCACTGGTCTCCAATATGGCCCGCATCTTGGACTTGGCTCCCTCCGACAAGCCGCCGTATGTCAGCTCTTGAAGTCGATACGCAAGCCTTCTTATCAGGTGCGCCTTGTTGTATGCCGGTGGATTGGTCCCATAGAGGGTAGTCCAAAGACTCTGAAGCTCAGAGTGAGACAAGTTGTGCAGATCGGCGATCTGCCTGGTTATTGAATCGGTCATATTCTCTCTTTCGACGGGCTCAGGACCCTTTCGGTGCGGGTTTCGCTATCCAATGAATGCTGGATCGAAGGCATTAAAGTCAAGTCCACTTGCTTCAAGTTTCTGAAATCACCCCGCTCTTTCGGGACGTGCGGATCTTCTTCCTGTTGAACTTCTTCTGGCAAGCCTCTCCGCAGAAGAGCCTCGTGCGGCGTTGAAACTCGAAAGTCCTTCCACATTCGAGGCATGCGCGAGTGTTGTCGGTGTGGGTCATCACCTTCGCAAACTGCAGCCACATCGCGCCGAGAAGCGATGTCGGACGGTAGACAAGCGAGAGGGTTCCGCTGTCTCCGTCTCTCACTACAGAGGCGGTAGTGGTGCCGGATAGCTGCCTATCCGCGACTATCCGCAGGAACTCAGTGGCGACACTCAGCACATCGTCGTGGCCTATGGAAGCAAACGAATGAGGATCGTCCGACCATATCTCCAGATCTATGTGCTCGATCTTGCCCTGCCCCCTGTATCCCGGCATATACGCGGACCTCACATGCCACCTGCCGCCGCGACGGGTGAATATCTTCGAGAGCGCGATCGCGTCCGGCCTGAACGGATCGTCCGCCAGGTCGAGGATTTCGACGCAGCCTCTCATCAGGAGTATCTGTCTCTTCCACTCATGTGCATACTCGACGCGTCCATACTCGCGCCAGATGGAGCCATCGGGATTGGTCTCCTCTTCAACAGGTATCGTCTCCCCCACCCCCAGAAGCCCGTATCGGCCGGCGAATTCCAGAACACCATCCTGGCTGATGGCGGTATTCGCGAACGCGCGGTAGAGATCGGGAACATCCTCCGGGGCGTATTCCCTGTGCGTTTCGGCCTGTGAATCCGCTTGGTCCCACATCTCATCAAGAATGGCCCAGTATTCGGGGGAGTCGGAGTCCATATCTCCAAGCGGCGATCTTCCCCCCTCGAAAAGCCCGAGCACGTGTCTAGCGAACCTCGGAACATATATCTTCTCCCAACGATACCCGTCTACAGACACTCTCTGCCTGAACTCGATGCACCCATTACCCATTTGTGTCCTCCTATTATTGATGTATACGCACAGATAGACTATAATACTTGCCATATATGCCGATACTGTCCGGTGGGTCCGGCCTCGAAGGAATGGTCGAGACCGCGGAATACCTCTACACCGACGAGTCGGGTGCGCCGCTTTACAAAGTCATAAGGTTCGAGGATCCAAAGGGCGTGAAACCCAAGACTTTCAGACAGAAAAGACCGGTCTTCAAGAACGGCTCGGCTGGATGGAAGTGGGGCGCGGACGGTGTCAGACGAGTCCCTTTCCACCTGCCCATGCTTCTTCAGGGCGTGGCAGGGGAACAGACGATCCTCGTTGTGGAGGGAGAGAAGGATGTCGTCAATCTGGAGAAACTGGGGTTTGTGGCCACGTGCAACTCGGGCGGCGCAGGCAACTGGGACCCTGAACATGCCAAGCATTTGTGCGATGCAAACGTGATAGTGCTCCCCGACAATGACCAGCCGGGAAGACTGCATGCGGAGTCCGTAGCCAGAAGCATCGACGGATCGGCGGGCAGGATACGCCTGCTGCGCTTGCCCGGTCTGCCGGAAAAAGGAGACGCAAGTGACTGGCTCAGTTTGGGCGGCACGAAGGAAAAGCTCATAGAGCTTGCGCGAGCCTGTACCGGCTGGGAGAGGCAATCGGAATATGATGAAGCGCTCGCCAAATGTGAAGCAAACTCCTCGGAACACAAGCCGGAGCGTACGGCCCCGACCGAAGAAGACAAGGCCAAAGCCGGAGAGACGATTGAAGCCGCGATCACTCAGGGCACAGCCACTGCCATCTATGATGATAGCGTCATCACAGCCATCGCCATACTCGATGAAGGCGAGCGTGCGGATATTGTTCAGAAGATATGCGCGACAATCAAGTCGGTCACCAAACGAGACATAAAGAAGATGGTCGCGGAGAAGAGACTCGAACTGAACCCTGTGACGTTCACCTTCGTCCCTCCCGATGGCATGGTCGGCTTGGTTCTCAGTCCGAATATTCCTGTCAAAGAGTCCTGCGGGGACGCACTGGACGCCCTCGTTGAACACAACGACCCCAAGCGGATATTCCGTCGCGGCGGGCGGATGTCCCGGATTCGGCCAACCGACCAGGGCACGATGAAGATTGAGGAACTGGAGAAAGAAGGTATCGCCTATGAACTGGGCACACTCGTAGACTTCTGTTTCATCAACCCGAACGACGGCAGCGAAAGGCATGTAACAACACCCAAGTTCATCATCGACTACCTGTATGCTCACCCCGACCTGCCGTTCCCGGTAATAGACGGGATAACAGAGATACCGGTGCTGCGCAGCGACGGCACGATCCTCGATAGCCCTGGCTATGATGAGGCTACCAAACTATACTACCACCCGCCGGATGACCTGGAGCTTCCCCCGATACCGGACGTACCTACGGACGAAGATCGTCGGGAGGCAGCGGAGCTTCTTCGGGAGGTGTTCTGCGACATGCCTTTTCTTTCGGAAGCGGACAGGACGCACACGATAGCTCTGCTTCTAAGCCCGATTCTGCGGCAACTTACTCGTACCACGCCACTTGCGCTCATGAACGCTCATCAGCCATCCAACGGCAAGAGCCTCATAGGTGACGCTATAAGCCTCATCATCACCGGCAGGAACGCGAACAACGCCACTGCGCCGATTGAGTCGAAGGAATGGGAAAGCTTCCTCGGCGCGCTGCTCTTTGCCGGAGAGCCGCTGGTCTTCTTCGATAACGTCAAGCACACCGTGAGCGACGCGGCGCTTGAGAAGGTGCTGACAAGCAAGGAAGTGACAAATCGCGTGCTCGGCAAGAGCACGGCGCTTACGGTGACCAACAGAATCACCTTCGCGATGACCGGCAACAACATCCAGGTCGGCAGGGAGATCGCGCGCAGGTCGTATATGATAAACCTGGACGCCGGGATATCCAACCCGGAGGACCGTCCAGTCAGTTCATACCGTCACCCGGAGCTTAGGGAATGGATACGGGAGAACCGTGGCAGGATAGTCTGGGCGCTCTTCGTCATTATCCGGGCATGGTTTGCCGACGGTCAGCCGACCTATGAATTGCCGCACATGGGATCGTTCGAGAGGTGGACGCGTCTTGTAGGCAACATACTCACGCACGCGGGGTTTGGCGGTTTCCTGGCTAACAGGAACAAGCTACGAGCGGACGCCGACCAGGAATCGGCGCAGTGGGAAGCTTTCCTTTCAAGATGGCGCGAACTCTACGGAGACGAGGCGAGGTCAATCGCCGATATCGCGCCGGACCTCACCTCGGACGCTCACCTCGGCGGCGTTATCCCTGAGGACCTGAGCCGCTGCATCAAGGGCTACGAGACCAACAACGTAAGGATTGGCAAGGTGTTCAAGAAACGGGAAGGATGCAGGTTCGGACCCAGGCAGTTCAGGCTATGTCAGGGCACGATCATCCGGGGCCAGAGGATGTGGACCGTTCTTGAGGAGATGGATCTGTCCGTAGCCTCCGAACAAGCCGATCAGCCTGACAGGGAAGCGAGGGACATTCTCGCTGCTCCGCCTGATGGTTCCGAGCCACGAGAGACGCCCGTCTTCGGTGTAAACTCCCTCGACCTCGCGCTGCTGCCCGACGAATGGGAGGATGCATAGCGATGATGCATCCAGCACGTGGCGTAGGTGGTGGAGATGGTGGAGGTTATTCTATTCCTTAAAGCATGGAGCAACAGCAGACACGTAGTGGAAGAGAGGAAACGAATAACATGTATTCCTATAGGGGCAGAGGCCACGGCACCCCCACCACTTCCACCACGGTATCAGCATGTCCGGCAGTTGGGCATCTTCAACTCTTGCCACGGACGGGGATCCTCTTCCTCCTATGTGTCGCGACCAAGCGGCACATCCTTCGATAGACTCAGGATGTACCCCTTTGGCAGCGGGAGCTTCTCGATATATCCGTTGTCTCTTGCCCATACCAAGAACATCCGAAGTACTCGGACGGTTTTCCTCACGGTGGGCTCGGCGCGCCCATTTCCGTTGGGAAGCTTAAGTAGCGCATCGGATTTGAGGAACTTGCCGACGTGCGGGGTGAGGATTGATGTGAGCTTGCGCTCCGTTCCGAAGAACCCCGTAATCTGCTTCGCATCCTGCGTGTAAGTATAGATTGTTCTCTCGCTCTTGCCCTCAGATTTCAGATACCCCAGGTAGTCGGCCATTGCCTGGCCGAGTGTTTGTTCTGACATTTCTTGCCTCCGATGATAATGTGATACCGCCGCTAATCTATGCGGCATGTGACATTCATCGCTTCGTATGAGTCGAAGTGTCAAGGCGCTTGCCGAGAATCCCGCACAACTACCAGAACCTCATGAATCTTGCCCCAATGACTTGATCATTTCGCCCCTTTGAGGTAATTGTTCATTGGTGATGAACACAGCCTACTCTGTTCGGCTTCAATGGGGGTCAGGCATTGGTAGATTTCAAGACTCTACGCTTTGGGATTGAAATTGAGTCTACGGGCCAGACGCGGGACACCGTGGCTCGGGCTATACAGTCTGTAGTGGGCGGCGACGTACGACATGTTGGAACGCCTTCCGCGTTCGATCCGCACGAAGTCGTGGACTCATGTGGCCGCATATGGAGGGTGGTGGCGGACAGTTCTCTTTCAGATGCGTCACCGGATAAGAGGGCTGAGATTGTTAGCCCCATACTCTCATATTCGGAGATTCCAGAGTTGCAGCAAGTCATTCGCGCTGTGCGGCAGGCTGGGGCAAAATCCAGCAAGCAGGCTGGAGTTCATGTTCATGTGGACTGCTCGGAGTTCGACGGCAAGAGCCTGATTAACCTCGCGAAGCTGTATCACAAACAAGAGGCGCTAATCCTCAAGGCGTTCGGTGTGAGCGAGCAGCGGATGAACCGCTACGCAAAGCCAATGAACCCTGAGTTCATCGCCAGGATCGAGAAGTGTAAGAAACGATATGCCTCTGAGATAAACAGGCTCTGGTATGGCTGCCACAGAGCCAACCCCGGCCGCTACGACCCCGAGAGGTACGCAGCCGTGAACTTCACTTCGTATTTCGTGAGGGGTAGCGTAGAATTCCGCCTTTTTGAGTTTCCAACTACGAGCCTCCACGCCGGTATGGTGCGCGCGTGGGTGATATTTGTGCTGTCGCTGGGTGCGAGGGCGCTTAACTGCCGGTGCAGTTCCAGTAGGAAGAGAGTCTTCGACCCCGAAACGGCCCGGTTTGATTTCCGCGTATTCCTGCTTCACCTGGGCCTCATCGGCGATGACTACAAGTCGGTGCGCGCACATCTCCTGCGACTCCTGCCGGGTGATTCAGCCTACCGTCGTGGTCGGCCCAAGCGAGATGAAAAGGGCACCAAAAAGGAGGCCAGCGCATGTGTGGATTAGTTGGCACGCTACTTTCAAGCCGTCCAAGAAGCGGCGATGAACTATGCATGATTTCCGACCTGTTCACTCGGCTGCTGGCTGGAAGCGAACACCGTGGGCCACATGCCACGGGCGTTGCATTGGTGTGCGCAAACGGTGATCATTACATCAGCAAGTCCCCAGTGCCAGCCTCTCGGTTCGTAACAAGCCGGGATTATCGCCTGGTGATCGACAAGCTCGCTAATGACACAACGCTTCTAATGGGGCACACACGTTGGCCGACTCGCGGCAGCCATCTGGACAACGCCAATAATCATCCTCTGGTGGGTGACGGCAGGAAGCCTTGTATCATAGCTCACAATGGCCACATTTCTAATCACGACTCCTTGTCTCGCCTGATGAATCTGAAGCGCGATGCGGAGGTAGACAGTGAGATACTGCTTCGGCTCGCAGAGAGGAACGCAGGCAAATGCGGCATTGACCCGGTCGGTCTCGCCGATGACATATCGCGGTGCCGTGGGAGATTGTCATCCGTACTCATAGCCACAAGCCATCCGACGAAGATACTTCTCATCAAGGGCAACCAGCCGCTGGAGGCGCGGTATCACGAGACGCGAGAACTCATTGCATATGCTTCGGAACCGGAGATACTGGATAGCGCTATTGGGTCTGACAGAGGCTGGGAAGTAATTGAAATACCAGCCTGGCGGCTCGTGGTTGTGGACACGCGGCGGATGATGCCTCTCACTGCTTATCCAATTCCCAGACACTCGAATGATGAAGAATGGAGGCCGCGACCATGCCCATGACCCTGATCCTTGAAACCGACGGCGGCATCTCGGAGTTCGTGATAAAACCCATTGGCCGAAAGACTCGCCAGACCGTCACAAAGAAGCTGGCCGTGGACTTCCGGGGCCGGGAATGCAGCCGAGCGTTGATGACACACGATGGATTGCTGCTTGTCTCAGGGGCAGTCGCGGACTTGTATGAGGACTCCGAGGGCAACAGCGTAGAGCACGGCGAGGTAGTCCAGACTGATGACACTGGCAACCTTCTGCGGAATCTGTCGGCAACGGTTGGCAGGCCGCAGAGACCAGTCGGGCCTATCACGTCGGATGAGCTGCTGGAGCATACGGTCGTGAAATCATACGCTCTTGTGCAGATTTCCCTGGCGCGCGACTTGAGAGACTCACTCGCCGGTGGCGACATCTACCGGGTGGCGTTTCGGTACAGGACATCGGTGGTGGACAGCCCGGCATTCATCCTGGCGAACGCATCGGGCATATTCCTACTGCAATGCAAGCCCTGCCTTGTCGAGTTCATACGCTTCGACCAGCCAATCGTTATGGAAGATGAGCTTGACGATGAGGACGACCTCTGGGACGACTGGCAGACGAGCAGCACTGATACTATCGGAGCTGACACATGGTAAGGCTACGTAGAATCCGGCTTGCGGACCATCGGGGGCGTGACGCGACGGTGCTGCTTATCCCGGCAAGTGAGAGCGTGAAACGACGGTATCAGGACATGAGCGGCAGGCCGGTGCAAGGCGTGCGGCGGGTGCGGGCCACCAGCGAGACATTCGCGGATGCGTTGTTTGCGAAATACTCGGACCCCGACGAACTCTCGCGAGCGCTTATCTCCAGCGATCCCGATATCGACCTTGAGATGACGGGTCGAAGCACCGGCCCCTGCGACAGGGTTCACATCGATGGCGACGGGCAGATTCTATACGCTCCGTCTGTTGTGGAAGTGCGCTGCGGTCCCGATGGCATGGAATGTGAGCGCAGGCCACTCACGGTACGCCCATCCAATCTGGTGACACCCACGCCTCCGGTCTGGTCAGATGTACTATTGCCCCGAGTCGAGTTCGTCAGGAGATACGCTCTTAGCCGGGCTTATCAGGTGATGCACTCGAACGCTTTGGAGTTCGACTTCCTCTATGGTATCGCGGCGCACCTTGACGAGCGAAAAGCCATGGCGCAGGTCGGTTCCGGCAGGCGAGGCAATGGTCCGCTCATTCTCGAACGCAACGGTCCCAAGTATCGCGGGTTCCTTGACGGCAGAGTCCAGGGTGACGCCATGCGGCTGGTGCTGTATCTAGCGGCGTTCGAGTTGGCTGCGCCGGAGGAACGACTATGAGCCACGCTGTTTCCGGACGAGGCATGGCTCTGGGCACTGGGCGAATGTATCCGGCAGGTTCGATCCGCGATACTGAACTTGCGGCGCTGCTTGCGTCCTACAAGCGCGATGTCACCGGGGCATACACCAGCGTGTCGCCGGATGATATTGCCTCAATCATCCCCGCCGGGCGTCATGTGGCATCCACCAAGATAGATGGCGAGCAGTGGTTCTTGTGCAAAGATTCCGAGTGCTCGTTTCTTGTCTCACCCAATGGCAAGGTTATAACCGGCGTGCCTGTCACCGAGGAAGCAGACCGGATATTGTCTGGCTGGGTCGGCGTCCTCGCCGGTGAGCTTTACGCCACGGTTGGCGTTGGCCGTCCCCGGGTCTTCGACCTGCACTCGGCGCTGGGTGGAGGCGCTGATGCGCAGGTGGAGCGCCTCAGGTTTGCGACATTCGATATTCTGCAAGATGTTGACAGAGACTGTCAGTCGGTGGAGTTTGACAGCCGAGCTACGCGGATCCGAGAGCTGCTTGGCGATACCCAACTTGTGCATCCAGCCGACTTCACCCGCGTTGATGGGCCGGTCGAGGTCAGGAGTTTCTTCGAAAACAGAGTTGATGCAGGCGAGGAAGGGGTTGTCGTCTGCTGCAATGATGGTCGTATCTTCAAGGTCAAGCCCAGGATATCAATAGATGCAGCGGTGGTGGCATACACCGAGTTGCCATCGGGCGTTGGAGAACTGCTGCTTGCCCTGATGCCGGAAGATCAGTCCGGCGAAATGCAGACAATGCAAATCATAGGCCGTGTGGACATTGGCTTCAGCCAGGCCGAAAGGCGCGAGCTTGCAGACCGCCTTGGAGTGTTGCGCGGCGGGTCCGTGCTGCCCCTGTCCAGCCGAAGTGGTCTGCCATACCAGTGGGTGCGACCCGAGATGGTCGTGGAAATCCAGTGTCACGAATTGCTGACCACAACAAGCGACGGCGAATCCATCCGACGTTGGCGTACGGGCTATTCTGATAATGGCTGGCAGCCACTCGGCAAGGCAGCAAGTATCAGCATGCGGGACGCGGTCTTTATACGAGTCTGCGAAGATAAGATCGCTGCGCTTCCCGATATCCGGTGGTCACAGGTCACGGACATTGCGCCGTTGCCTGCTCCGACAGTTGATGTTACCGATCTGCCAAAGTCCGAGGTGATCCGCCGCGAGGTCTACACCAAGGCCGTTCGAGACTATGGGGTAGCCGTGCGGAAAATCATCGTATGGCAGACGAACAAGGATGACTGCGATCCGCGCTACCCAGCCTATGCAGCAATGTTCACCGACTACTCCCCAGCCCGGCAGGAACCCATTCGAACCGAACTGCGTGTCGCTTCCAGCGTTGAGCGGATCACGACTATCGTTGAAAACTGGCTCGCAGAAAACGTCAGGCGTGGATGGGACTGCGTGGCAAAGATGGGCGACGTGGTTTCAACGAGCCCTGAAGAAAACGTTCCCGCCATGCATGCCACCGGCGATTCGCACTCAATCACAATCTCCTTTGCCCGAAGCACCTCACCCACATTCCCAATCGTCCACAGAAGGCTCGATGCCCTTGCTGAATTTGGCAATCTGAGCATAATCAATCTGTTGAGCCTAGTCAGGCGCTGGAAGAGCACTGAGGTCGCACTCGACGGCGATACGCTCGACAAGTATACGACCGATGATGTGCTGAACCGTCTCGAAGAGATCCGGCAGTGCTGGAATCGCCACAAAGCAACTGGTCCAGCAGGATGTGAACGCGACGGTGCTCTCGGCTGCAGGGCGTTGCGAATCACACCGTCACAACGACTTCTCGATGGAGCATTTATCGCCGAGCCGCCGTGGTATGCGGTCGGCAAGTTCGAAGGCGAGCGAATGATCGTCGACAAAGCGGGGTTGATATCCCAGGTCGACCGGCGTAGGAACAAGCTTCTGGACTGCTGCCCGTGTTTCAGCAGGGACGCGGTTCTATCCGCGATACAGGGTCTGCCCGATGTTCTGTCGACTGATGATGCGGGATACCAGCTCGTATACAAACGAGACGACGGATTGGCGGCATGGGTATGGCCGGAACATGCGCCGATGCCGAGGATTGTGGCACGTGGAGCACAGGCTCGTGATCCACAGGTGGGTAGCCAAAGTTTTGGTTTGGCGGTGTCATCCGCGCAGTCCCCACCGATAACGCCTCGCATGATCCAACCCGCCACCTACGCCGATGTATGCGGCCAGGACGAGGCGGTGGAAGCAGTGCGAGACCTCATAGAACTGCCGATGAAACATGCACCTTTGTTTGAGGCAGTTGGCGTCTCGGCAAAGCCCAGCGGAGTAATCCTTGCCGGTCCACCCGGAACGGACAAGACTCTTCTTGCCCGAGCAATCGCAGGAGAGTGCGGCGCTCATCTGGAAATTGTCTCTGGTCCGGAGCTGCTGAATCCTTATGTCGGCGCGACCGAACAGGCGCTGCGGGAGGTCTTCGAACGCGCCGGTCGGCAGATGCCGTCGCTCATTCTCTTCGATGAACTCGATGCAATCACGCCATCACGGGCAACGGCTGACGCACATCACCAGCAGTCCATGGTTGCACAGTTGCTCGCATTGCTCGACGGGCTGGAGTCGCGGAATGGCGTGTTCGTTCTCGCAACCACCAACCGCCCCAAATCCATTGATGCCGCGCTTCGGAGACCGGGGCGATTTGACCGGGTGGTCTGGATGAAGTTGCCGGATGAATGTGGCCGGGCGGCTATACTGCGGTACTATCTGAAGCCACTGAAGATGGAGCCTAATATCGATATTGATGCCCTGGTCGCCGATCTCGCTGAGGCCACCGACGGCGCATCCGGTGCCGATCTCGAATACCTTTGCCAAACAGCCGCGCGGATTTGTGTAAAAGAAGCCATCACGTGCGGTAAGTCTTCCCATGAGGTTACAATATCCGCTTATCATTTTGATGTGGCTCTTTCTTCATTGGGTCATAGACCAGCCCGCGTGGACCGCGTGGACCGCGTCTTGCCAGAACGTGCTATGGTGCGGTAGACTATGCCTACTAAAGAAACGGAGCTACTGATGGCACCAAGCAGTTCTGAATTGGGTGGGCGGATGATCGTGGTGGGGTCTGGCGATGTCGCGTATAAAGCTTTTGTTCCAAATCCACTGCCTCCCGACCTGCGTTTCTCGAGTGACCTTGTGTCTGCTCTATCTGAAGCTGACAGATCGCTCGGAGAGCTTGCCGGCCTCGGTCGATGCATAGCAAATCCCCATTTGCTTATTAGGCCATTCATGCGTCGAGAGGCTGTTCTGTCATCGAGGATAGAAGGCACTCAAGCGAACATGGCTGATCTTTACGCATATGAAGCGGGTGGAATTGCCGGACGAGACGCGCGCGCAAATAGCGGTTCCGATGTGCGCGAGGTCGCCAACTATGTGGAGGCGCTCGAGTATGGTTTGCAGCGGCTAAATACCCTTCCAATAAGCCTGAGACTGATCAGGGAAGTCCATCAGAGGCTGATGAGCGGTGTTCGCGGAGAACATGCCACCCCGGGAGAGTTCAGGCGCAGCCAGAACTGGATCGGCAAACCTGGATGCACTCTGAACGACGCCACGTTCGTTCCTCCACCGGTTTCGGAGATGGATAAGTCTCTGGCGGCCTTGGAGGACTATTTGAACCGCAATGATGATCTTCCTCCGCTCCTCCGAATCGGATGCATCCATTACCAGTTCGAGACCATTCATCCGTTCCTCGACGGCAACGTTCGAGTTGGGCGGCTCCTGCTCACAATGTTGCTTATGCACTGGAAGGTCTTGCCGCTTCCCCTGCTATATCTGAGCGCATATTTTGAGCGGAACAGGCAGGAATACTACGACCGATTGTTGAGAGTGAGTCAGCGTGGAGAATGGCATAACTGGCTGCTGTTCTTCTTTCAAGGCGTGGCTGACGAATCTCGTGATGCAGCCAAGAGGGCAAAGATGCTTCAGGATCTGCAGTCGGAGTATCGGCAGAGATTGACCGTAACGAAGGCCTCCATGTCGGCTCTTAGGCTTGTTGACTTGGTCTTCGAAAGCCCTATACTGACTGTGCCAAGAATCCAGCAGGAGCTTGGAGTGGCCTATAACAGCGCGAAGTCGGCAGTCGGCAAGCTGGTCGATGCGGAAATATTGCGTGCCAGAGATGATGAGACCTATGGCAAGGTTTATGTGGCCCAAGGTGTGCTGGAAGCAGTTCAATAGCCCAAATGGAGATTTGCAGGAATCGTTTATAAACTGCAAATCTCCAAGGGGCAATTGCAGTTGGCTGCAATTCTTCGATGCCAATCGAGCTATGGCTTCTGCCGTCTAATAGCTATCCAAAGTGTTTGAGCAGGTTCGCCGCCCATTCTGCTGGAGTTGTTTGTGGCTTGCTGCCTCGCGGCTTCTTTGCTTTCAACGCCTTGACTGCTTTCCTGAATCGGCGACTCGCACGCATTGCCGCATCAGCAGAGTCGGCGCTCAGCCCCCGATTCAGCGTCATGCAAGCTTTAGCGACAGCGTGGATAAGCCGAGTATCATCCTTGTTGGAGCTTGGGAAGTCGCGAAGGAAACGCGCCTCAATTTCGTTGATAAACGCAAGCTCCTCGGAAGATGGTTCGGAATCTGAATACATCCCATGCCTGAGAGCGTTGCGGTTCCCGATCGGCGCGCCAGGCCGTGATTGATCGGCTACGTTTACACGACCTCGCAGTTCCGGGTCAAGATTGATGAGTCGCGCTATTTCGCGCCGAAAGGTTGAGTGGGATACGTCGGGAAGAACCCCCTTGTTCCTTGCGACAACAGCAAGGTCGGCGAGATTCCACTGATCTGCGTTTATGCCGAACTTTGTTGGCGAGCGGCGAATGATGTTAATGAGATATTCCCGGTTGCAATCCGAAAACGATCTCGGTCTGCCAGACGATATGCTTTGCATTGTGGCTTCAAACCCGCCGTCGTTGAACCTTTTCACAGCATAACGAACAGTGCGTTCGCTTATTCCCAGGGACTGCGCGATAGAATGGGAGTCTACACCCTCCGATGCCATAAGCACGGCCCTGGCTCGCCGCGCGGCAGTTTCGTCTGGACAGGAAGTCAGCTCTTGCAGTTGCTCTCTTTCGCTTTGGGTGATCTCACGAATCCTCATCGGCATACAAGCATTCTAACAGACCTCCGAGCATACATCAATCGCTGTTGGCCGTGATATAATCGACATGGTTTCCTGACCTGCAGAGAGTAGAACGTGCCGAACACTCAACTTCAAAACGCCAAAGATGTTCTGCCAAAGGGACTGTTTATCAGGCTGCAGAGGTGCTGCACGGGCCTGGTCTACGTCCCCGCGCCCCAGATCAAAGACAGCTCCCACGAGACGATACTCAAGCTGCACAAGGCCGGGCGCTCGGCAAGCTACATTGCACGGACCACCGGCGTCAGCGCTAAATGGGTCAGGCACATTGTCGCCGATGCCCGGTCAATCAAACCTCCAAAGCCGATACCTAAACTCTGTCGCGCTGTTCCGATGACTCTTCTCAGGCAAATACAGGAACACATTGTCGGGCGTCTCTACGTGCCACCGAGACGAACAAAGAAGGCAGCAAGAGACCGGCGGATAGAGCGGCTCTTTGATCAGGGGGCGTCGGTCCCAGAGATAGCGCGCCGAATGAGGTTGTCAGAGCGACAGATATATCGCCTCAAGAAAGCATGGACGGATTGGGCGGCGCAAAGACATGTGGGCGACAAGGATGCTCCAGGAAAGCCCCGGCATGATTGCAAACCCAAACGTCGAACCGTGGAGAACCTGTGTCACCGTTGCGGCAGGCCGATGGCTTCAAAGGGTGAGAGCTATTGTGACCTTTGCAGAACCATCGATGGCGGTTCGGATGGTGACGTCATCATCTTGGATCGCCTCCCCATGGCTTTCTTCGACCCGAAGTTCTAAGGCCTTCACAGCGACCGGATAACGCGATTGGCCACTGACATTCCTGTTGACTACACTTTCGCGTTTTGGGGCCGTTTTTGAAGCATCAAATCGGCCCATTTGCCCCCGGTAGCCATGCGAGACAACGCGGTTCACGCTCAGTGGCAACCATTATGCTAATTGTCTAGCGTTTTCGGGAGTTGCGCGCGGGAGACGGGTTTTTCTTGGTCACCCACAGAAGCCTATTGGTCAACTGCGAAATGCGCGACTCGGCGACAGGCTGGGCGTATAAGAACGGCGGCATGGCGCAATTCGGCTATCGCAACAAGAGAGTCTTCGCAGACACTGATCGCAAATATCAGTGAATCAGCCACTGCGCCTGGGAACTGGATGATGATATTGTAGCCGGCAAGCCGGTCCACGAATGGGCCAGGGTCGTTCTTGTTGGTTGGCGGCTGAGACCGATCCGTCCGCGAGGTTGGCATTGGTTATCGAAGCGTCGGGAACAGCCTCGGCAATGGCCGCCCTGATGGAATATCCCGCGCTGATAATCTGGATGCGCGGAGACAGCACGGTCCCGCCCACCTCCGTCTCCACCCAGGTAGCGCCACCGAAGGCACTTGAAGGCAGGGGCGTTGTCAATCCTGAGCCAAGCATGGTGCTGAATACCCCGCCCGTAGTCTGAAGCGTTTGGCTCTCGCTCCATAGCGATATTCCGCCCGTCGCCTGGCCATACAGCCTGAAAACTACCGGATATGAACCGTCCGATACCGGCTGGCCCGCAGAGTCACACAGCCTGATGATGCATAGTTTGTTCCCCAACATGCCGATGCGTGGTACATCATAATCTGCGCAGCAGGTCTATTGACATTATACCAGGTACAGGTACACTTCTTAGAGCAAGATGACGCACAAAATCTATAGAGGGGCCTTTCGAGGCAGTATCCTGATGGTCTTCATTTCGAATGGGCTGAATTTCAGGCAGCTCAAATCGACCAACTCACCATCCCGGCACTCATCCAGCGAAGTTTCAATCGCACGGCGTTGTCCGAAATCGAATGTCACGTAAGTACTGCAATGTTTGCCCAAAACCTCATGCATTCTAAGAACCACACCTTTCCCGTCCTCAGCGGCTTTCAATGTGGACAGCACTACGTTTGGAGCTTCTATATTCAGGCCTCCGAAGCAATCGGAACCCGCACTGGGCATATCTGTTACAGCATCTGTTAACGGACGAACCACAAACTCTCTGGCTCTTTGCACCCAGTTCATGTCACCCGCTCGATGAGGTATCAGCGCGAATTCATAGTGATGCCGTCCGTTGTCAAAGCTTAACGGCTCAGGCTCAGTCGGAAACAGCGGCTTTTCCCATGAGGTTGCGCTGCGCAGCAATGAAAATGATACCGCTCCGTTCGCGGCAAGACATCCCGGTGTCCCCGTATGAACCAATGTGACGCCAAAATCCTCATCGCCATAGTCACACCATGAAAGTGCCGGCCAGTTGCCTCGGCCATACTCATACTTATCGGCGCCATACGGCTCTCGCACCATGGATCCGAAAGGAATCTCATATCTGGCAAGAGCACTCGAAGTATTCAGATTGACCGGAAATACCAGGCGCACCTCCGTTCCGCGACCGCTATAGAGCAGATCGATGTGAAGGTCGATTCTGTCCAGATGTCTGTAGACGTAGAACGTCTTGCGCCAGGTGGTCAAGCTCTCTAATCCGGCCCAAGAGGCTTTCTGACTCGGCATTTGACCCGAATAGACGATTCTGGCAAACAGCGGTCCGACGGTTATGTCTTCGAGAACTGAATCACTCGCTTCCTCATTCAAGAATTGGCCTGTGAAGTGCTCCGTCCAAAGGTTACCTATGTCCTCGTGCGCTGCCAATCTGGCTGGGATTTCGCCCCGGGCGAATAAGTCTCGTCCGAGCAGTTCTTCAAACACTCGCAGTCCAGCGCCATCGTCGCTGAGGCGATAATTTCCGATGCTCAGGCCTCCCTCGGGGAAACTCTTCATCACTTCCAGATCCGAAGCGCCGTCTTTCGCCATTTCGTAATCGGAAACTCCGCCAGGGGGCAAATCGGCTAAGAAGACCACTTCGTCGAAGTCTCGCTGAAATGGAACGTCTCGCCCGCAAGCGTCAGTGACCGCGGATCCTTCGCTCTTGACGCGAACTATATCTCTTCTCGGATAGGGCAAGGTGTTGAAGACCCTGAAGGTGCCGTCCTTGGGATCAGAACAGGAGGAAGAGTCGGTCCTTTCCTGAACCATGGATTCCTTAATTCGCGACGCCGCACCGTCTAGAACGCTCTGAAAAGTTTCGACGATATGTCTGTAATTGTCATCGATGTGGCAGCCACACAAAGCATCGTGGAACTGGCAGACGAACAAGTCTCGCCACTCGGATTTCAGTAGTTCCGGATCGTAGGACGCCCGGCCCTTAAGCGCTCCCACAGCATGTAAGAACTCAGCATTGTACAAAGCTGTTTCTGCCTTTTGGTTTAGCTGCTTGACCTTAATACGGGTGGTATAACAACCGCTGAATTCAACATTGAACTCGCCCTGAATCCGGTCTGCGACGCTGCCCCAGTCAATTGCTCGGGCAAACTCGCCGAAGGTTCCGAATTTGACAATGTCGCCATTCTCACTAACGTAGCTTCTCACAGCTTCACCCAACTCTATTCGAGGTAGATGTTCCTCACCACAGAGCAACGCCATTACAGCGTTCCCTTTATCCGAGCTATCCATAATACACCGCAAACCCCGAAGGAAACTCGTCCTGAATCGCTCAGGGTCAGGCTCTTTGTCTGCGGAATACTCGTCCCGTCCCTCCAAGACGCCCCACCCATACCAGGCGCCGAGATCATCTTGAGGCACGGCTCCGAAGGCCAGATAGATTCCTCTGATGCTGGTGTTGTCCAGACCTTCCCAGACAAAGGGTGCCGGAGAAGGAGATTTGGCAAGATCGATCCCAGGCATCCTGCCCGCCAGCAGCGCCTTATGACCCGTCCCCGCCAGGATCTGGGGAAGCTGGGCACTGGAACCGAAACAATCCAGCATGGATCCCAGGTCACTAATAGTCCCGAAGTACTCCCTGGTCCACTGCCGACCATATACAATGTTTCTGACCAGGGACTCGCCAGACACCATGTTTGTGTCCGGAACTGCCTCCATACCTCCGACAATCTCGATGACGCCTTCGGCGACGCGTCTTCTCAGAGTCTCGGCTTCCTCAGGATGGTTCTCGACGAAGTGGCGTAAGACGTTTGCCTGATGGAAAGCGAATCGAAACTCCGGGTACGACTCGATTATGCGCAGCACTCGTTTAATGACGTTCGCCTGTGTCTCTCGATAATACGCCACGGGCCTGCGCCAGAGTATATCGAAGTGTTGAGTAGCCACTACATACGCAACCTTATTCTTTGTAAGCAGTTGATTGGAGTCCATTAGCTGGGAACCATCCTCTGTTTCACTATGCCCAGTGCGGGAAGTTCCACGGTGAGCCGATCTTCGCCCACCCTGATCTCCTCACGCACGGTGTGTCTATACGGATTGGCCAGATATACGAAAGTCTCTCCATCGACGCCATGGCGAACCTGTCCCCGGATTGTCTTCGCATCGACAATCCGGCGTATGCCAAACCATCTCATTATTGAATTCAGGTAAGCAAGTTGGGAACGCATTTGGTAAGTGACATCGAATGGAGCAATCACGACTCTTCCATCTCCGAACTCTACTCCACACAGAGCGGGACGTCCCAGCATATCCGTGGCAAGCACTTCGCCGGCTCCGGATATTATGGCGGGTGATTGACCTACGGGAATCTCATACGACCCTATCTTGATCTTGGGAATTCGACCATCGTTTGATCGGAGCTCGACTCCGAGTTCACGGGAAAGGATAGATGCGGGACTATGGTCCAACTCTCTCGAAGGAAGTGCTTGATCGATAAGCAGTTTCCCTCCGCCACCTACATAGTCGAGCAGCTTGCGCTGAGTCGCTGTGTCCATTTCCTCTCGCCCCCGAAGCCATATCAGGCCTTTACGTTGCATCTCGTCTAACCCCGGATCCTCCACCAAATTTTTGTTAGCCAGGCATTTTAAGGGGGAAAAAGGGCAGCAAGTGTCGAAGTAGTAATCACCAGAGAGGTGAACAGATGCGCTTAGATGGATTGCTGCCA
>JACPPP010000361.1 GCA_016190935.1 Armatimonadota bacterium
ACGCGAAAGTCCGGTAAGGTGGAGACTTGGAGAATCAAGCCGTTATCTTACTTATGGCACCTTTCCTGAATTTCGTGCTTCTTCGCGGCCTTCGTGTTTCAGCATCATGCCAACTCATCGCGATATACCCGATTAATTTATCAATCTCCATAAACCGCAGCAACACAGCACGAAGTCGGCCTGCGCCGACTAATCGTCCAGTCCACGAAGGTGGACTTTGTGCTCTGTTGCCGCGAATTCATTCGCCGGGTTCAAGTCGTTGTTGCGGTAATGATATCCCGACCTTTATGTCGCCGACCTGAATAAAGAGCCCAGAATCTGGGTAGATTTGCCAGGGGGATAGAGAATGGATTTCAGTAGAACGACCCAGCGCAGATTGACCGAGCACTCAACTAAGGTCATCAGAGCCGTCCGTGAGGCCAGAGAGATCGAGGACGAAGTCCGAACCGATAGGGACGGTGAACTCTTGCCAGAGAATTCCGAAGAACGGTCTTACCACCACAGGCTTCTCCGGCGGTAGGGCGCTATGCGGGTTCCATCTTTTTCGTGCTGGTCTTCCAGTAGTCCCTACACACAGGTGATGGGCCGGATTTCGTGAAGATTGACTAATCAACAGGGTAAGCATGTTGTGGCATGCTGAAACACGAAACACACGAAGAAGCTCGAAAGACACGAAAGTTGGTCCGGTCCCTGCAGGGCCGCTGGCCGGGACGGAGCCCGGCCACTACATTGATTATTACCGCCAGCAGGCAAGCAGTGGGACGGAACAGAAGACGCCGGCTCCTGGTCCCCAACACCCGGCCCCTGCTGATAGCTGACGGCTGACAGCTATCTCAGAACGCCTGCCCGAGCACGAGGTGGGTGCGGAACTCCTCACCCCATGCGAAATCGAGGCCGAGCGGGCCGAGCAGCGTGGTGTAGCGAATCCCGACTCCCACGCCTGCGCGGGGAGACAAGGAGCCGTGCTGCCGGAACTCTGTCGCCACTCCTGGCTCGAACTGGAATGCGCTTCCCCACGCGTCACCAACATCGACAAAGCCGACCGCTGTCAGCGCTCTTGAGATCGGTTGCCTGTATTCCGCTGTGGCAAGGACCATATTCTCTCCCCAGAACCGCTCCTCACGATAGCCTCTCAAACTGAGGGTCCCTCCGAGGAAATATTGCTCGAAGAACGGCAGATCGCCTGCTGATGTTCCTGCGCGGAGCCTGAAGGCTATCACTCTCGGCCGCCGTCCCTCCGTTCCCTCAAGAGGCTGAACAGCCACTGGGTCGAGACGGATGAACCTCTGGAACTCACCTATCCCTTTGGCGGTCCATCTCACCCCGCCATCGTCGAGATCGGCGCGCGCAGGCTCTATGAAGGCGCTCCACATTCCTCCCCGCGTGGGATACGTAAAGCTGTCGCGGCTGTCGATACGAAGCTGACCTGATACCGCGGCCACGCTGCCGTCTGCTGAACCTATAGCCAGCGCAAACAGTTCCAGCGGCAGGTTCTGGACATCCACTGATTCATAACGGGTGCCGAGTGAAAACTGGCGGCTGCCAGAAAGGGTTCTTGCCGCAACGATCTGCCCACCGGTTCTGCGCTCAAAGTAGCGATCCGTCTCCGCTGCCAGGTCCTGCGAGAACCTATAACGTGGTCCGCTGAAGAGGCGCGCAGAAAGCGAGGTGCTCCGGGCGATCCAGGGATTGAAGTAGAAGAGTTCCGCGCCCAGCCGGCCTCGGATACTCCCGACACTGGTCGATAGACGGATATGCTCCGCGCGCCCGCGAAAGTTCGCCCAAACCACGTTTATGCTTCCTATGAGTCCGCCGGTTGCGCCGTAACTGCCACCGAAATTGACGTAGCCGGTCTTTTCAAGCTCATCGATCTGCCATACGACGATTATCTCTTCGGGACGTTCCGTCTGCTCTAAAGTTGCATCGACCGATTCAAATATGCCAAGAGCGAAAAGCCTTTCGGCATCGCGGCGCAAAGCAAAGATGTTATAAAGGTCCCCAGGCCCTTGTTCGAGCATTCTCCGGACCACGACCTCCCGTGTCTTCCTCAGCCCCTCTATTTTGACCTCTGCTACTTTGACCTCGATTACCGGCAGCGCGAGCGCCCCGGTCTCCTGGAAACCCTTGAGGACATCGTCGGCGACTACGGCAGCGTAACCCCGCTCCCGGTATGCCTGTTCAATCGCCGATATTGCCGACTGCAGTTTAAGCGTCGAAAGAAGTTGGCCTTCCTCTATTCCGGCTATCTTTCGCAGTTCGTCATCCGAAAGGACTGTATTCCCCGTAAACTCGACGCGGTTGACGATCCGCAGGACGGCTTGCGGCGGTTCCTCCTGAGCATAAACCGCCGCAATCAGTCCCGTAAGCATAACGAAAACTGTTAGAGCTAATCTCATTTTTCGCTACCCGTCCGCATGCTCATTTTTCACTTTTCACTTTTCACTTTTCATTTCCCCTGTCCCCTGGCCGCCGACCCCCGCATAGGTCACGCTGGCGTTTGTTATGACGCGCTCTCCGTCGCGCTTCCCCAAGAGTCCGCGAACCTGTACGCTCATACCGCGAGTAATCCCCGGGAACTGGCGGCCAAGGTAGACCTGGATTGCCGAGGAGCGGTCCTGCTCCTCGATGTAGAAGCGGTTTCCGAAGTCGTCGCTCCCGACGCTGACCGGCTTAGGCGGCAGAGAGACGAGCGTTCCGTCCGGCAGTGATTTGGCAGCCGCAATAGTTCCGACGGCGCCAGTAGTCGGAGTCAGCGCGCAGAGCGGGTCTCCCAGAACTACGTCCATCCAGCCCACAAACCTTGAGGCCGCATAAAACGACTCGGCAAGGTTACGGCCGGAGGTGTAGAGGTCGAAGAGCACGGTGGGCGAGGCGACGGCATCCAGGTATGGCTCTGCTGCATAGCCCTTGGCTCCGGCCGCACCCTGGGCAATCAGGTCGGCGATCAGCGACTGACCGGTAGTCTCAGGGAAGAATGTTCTTGCGCTGGTGGAGACCGCGGTCTCTGCAATTCCTCCTGAAGCGAAAATCAGGCTGTGGTAGGTGGCGGAACTGAAAGATGGGTCGTTGCTGCCCCAGGAGACATACCCGGTAAGAGGCTCTGCGCTGCCCGTGAAGACGGAGGTCGCTTCAAGTTGAGTAGAGAGGTGCGGCCTGCCGGAGACAACCTGCGAAGCGCGGACCATGTCCGCGTTGTAGTCCTGATATGTCAGATCATAATCCGGATCAATGGTGCCCTCCGGAGTAAGGATCGATTCGGGCTGACCCGTCGGGTCGAACCACCCCCAGGCGTCGAGCAGGAGCCGGTAAGTCGGCGACTGAGCGGCGAGCGCCCGGTCAACCAGCGCCTTGGCATCAGCCTCGGTATAACCGTCAAGCCTGGTCACAAGGTAGCCTCCGTAGGCCGCGTGGGTGAACGGCTCGGTCGCGCGCCAATACCTGTTGGCGTAAGTTGCACCGAGGTTGTTGCCGGATTCATCGGTAAAATGGACGGTGATAGGGTTCACCAGGTCCATCGCGGCAAGGGCGCTGTCAACGGATTGTCCTCCCGGCGTCCCGGCTGGGGGATTGCTCGTGAGCCTATGAGGAATGCCCTTGGTGAGAACGACGAACTGAATGGTGTTGATGAGACCTTGCTGAGACAGATACGCCCTGATGGGGTTCTCGATGCTGTTCTGGTAGTCCTGACGCGAGATTAACTGATTGTTCGGATTGAGGCTTGCGTCCTGCGTGTAAATGGTGACGAGGTTGCTGGACGGTATGACTCGCCGGCTCATGTAGTGGGCCGCAACGCGCACAGATACGGGACTGCTGCCGTTCTGGACGACGAGGACGTTTTCCGGCAGACCGAGCGGACACGCTCCCGTCCCGCAAAACACAATCAGCAAAGCCAAACAAAGAGCAAACAGGCGGCACATATCGGTATTATACCACCTTCAGGGTCAGTCCTCACCTCATACTTGCAACTTCGGGTGCGTTTCCAATTTGTGGGTAAAGAACATCACATCCGATCCAGCCTGGTCGCTGCGTTTTGGAGAACTGGGTATACTCAGGTTGTGCGGAGTACTATTGACATAGTAGATCATCCGTGTTAGACTTCCGGCATATCCGGTAAGGCAAGACCAGTGACACTACGAGTAAATATCGACAGGATGAACCGAGACGATATCCATCGTGTGATGGAGATCGAGAGACTGAGCTTTAGTACGCCGTGGCACGAAAGCGCTTATCTGACAGAACTGGTCAACCGTTCGGCCTACTACGTTGTTGCACGGGTGGATGACGAGATCGTCGGTTACTCCGGGATGTGGGTGATAATGGACGAAGCCCACATTACGACCATCGCGGTGCACCCGAACTATCGCGGGCTTAAGATCGGTGAACAGTTGCTCGTGGCGATACTGGAAGAGGCACAGCGGAGGGGGGCCCGCAGGGCGACCCTCGAAGTCCGCGAAAGCAACAATCTGGCTCAGAATCTTTATCACAAATATGGATTCGTTGCTGCCGCAATCCGGCGCGGCTACTACAGTGACAACGCTGAAAACGCCGTGGTCATGTGGGTCGATGACATAGTCAGCCGCAGCTATCAAGAATTCCTCAGAGAGAAGAAGCTTCTGCTCGATGAGGAGGCCGCCGAGTACGAAGAGCGGAGCACCGCGAGCAGAGTGGCGGGATGAAGATACTCGGGATCGAGACAAGCTGCGACGAGACGAGCGCCGCTGTCGTCGAAGACGGTAAGACTATTCTCTCAAACATCGTCTCATCACAGGCAGAGCTCTTTCAGCGGTTCGGCGGAGTTGTGCCAGAGGTCGCGTCGAGAAGGCATGTCGAGCTGATGAACCCCACGGTCCAGCAGGCGCTGGACGAAGCCGGCTGTGGATTCGGAGCCATTGATCTTATCGCGATCATCAACCGTCCGGGGCTGATCCCGGCGCTGATCGTGGGGGTTTCGGCGGCCAAGGCCATAGCATGGGCGGCGGGAATCCCTCTCATAGGAGTCCACCACCTCGAAGCGCATATTTACGCAAATTTCCTGGATTTCGAGACTGCATGGTCACGGGAAACTCAGCAGCGAGCGGCGAGCAGCGAGC
>JACPPP010000011.1 GCA_016190935.1 Armatimonadota bacterium
CCTACGGACTGGTCTTTCGCCTCCTGTTGCTCCCCACCCCACCTCACGGTGACGCAGTTACAGTCGGCTACAGGCCGGAGAGCGTATGCCTGAAGAGGACTTCCACCTCTCTAGCCATGCACGCTCACAGGCGCACACCCGGGCAGCATCGCCGGATCTGTCACCAGCTCACAAACCGGTAATGGAATAGTCGGCGCCACGGTCACTCTGACTTCTACAGGAATGGCTGCGCAAACGACTACAACCGGGACCGGAGGCAGCTACTCTTTCGCGAACCTTCCAATCGGCTCGTATCAAGTTAAGGCCGAGATGACAGGCTACACGCCGAACCAATATGGCGTTACCGTCCAAAGCGGACAACAAACCATCCAGGATATTCCGCTGGTTCCAATCATTCCCGATCAGCGGACTTGGGATCTGGCGGCGGATTGGAGCGACGCGGTCAATCCGAACCCTTCTGTTGATACGCCGAACTGGACTTATGCTACTCCAGCCGACGACTGGCAAACGCCGAACCCACTGTACGACAGAAGGGTCGTCGTAGACGGCAGCGGGTTTGACTTCGGCCCCGGGCAGTATGGATGGACCGGAGGGACTCACGGTTGGTGGGACGGACTTTACAAGAGCGTCGGCGTGAGTGTGCATGACTTTCCGGCGGGCAAAGTGGGCGGACACGGCGTGACCGGGTTCATTTGGACATCTCCGAGATCGGCTGTAATTAACATCGCCGGAAGCGTCTGGAAGATGAGAGACGCGAGCGGTACCATCCTGACTATAGGCTCCAACATCGGCTGGATCAGCAGCGTGATCGCGTCCGGCGTAGTCCCGACCAACGCATCGGGATTCACTTCGAGCAATCCGTATACCCTCGACCAGATGGCGTTAGACACCGGCTCGACAATAGCCATCTGGCGCAACATCGCAGTCAACCAGGGTGACACAATTGCTTTCAGATGGAACGCCGACTTCCTCGGAGTCAATTTGACCATAACCGAGGACCCGATTCCGACCCCCGACCCTGGCACTGTTTCAGGCGTGGTCAGGGATGCCTACACAGGCAATCCGCTTGTCGGCGCGGAAGTTACACTGAGCGCGAATGGAGTCTCGCCTTCATCGACAACGACTGGCGCAGACGGAAGCTACTCGTTTGCAGACGTGATGTCGGGCGCTTACACTGTCAGAGCCGAGAAAGCAGACTATATCGCCGCACAGACCGACACCCAGGTTCAGAGCGGACAGCAGCTTAACATCGACATCGACCTGTTCCCAGTCCCGCCTCCTGGGGACAATTGGGACCTCGCACTCGATTGGAGTGACGTCGATAATCCCAACCCGTCTGCGGGGACTCCGACCTGGATCTACGGGCTTGTGGACGAAACGTTTACATCGATAACCCCGTGGACGAGCCGTACCCAGCTCGACGGGACCGGCGGTGACTTCGGACCCGGACAGGAAGGTTGGTACAGCGGAACCTACTGGTGGGAGAGCCTGTTCAAAAGCGTCGGTGTGAGCGCGCACGACTGCCCGGCGGGCAAAGTCGGCGGCGGCTACGGCGCAGGCTTAATGTGGACGGCTCCGAAGGCGCTCACCGGCGCCACTATCAGCGGATCGTTCTGGAAATTAAGGGACGGCGGCCAACCGGCGTCCGTCTCCTTCGCTGTAGATGGGGTTACCTACCTCAACTACTTCGGCGTCCCGTCCAGAGCATCGGGCACCAATTCCGGCAATCCATACAGCCTTTCGGCTGCTCTGACGCAGGAGGGTTTGGATCCCGGCGCAATCCTGAGCAACGTGAGTATTGCTCAAGGCAGTAAGATCGCCTTTACCATCAACGACGACTACATTGGCGTCGATCTCTCGATCCGAACGGAACCGGCTCCTAACGGCAATGTGAAGGTCGAGGTAGTCGATATCCACACTGGAGTGCCCATATCCGGCGCGGACGTTCAATTGACAGGAGCTTCGACACTTGTGGGCCAGACCGGAGCCGACGGAACATATACGTTCCGGAACGTGACGCCCGGCAACTACAGTCTTGAGGCGTCCAGAGCGGACTACATAGCGAAGACAGCCCAAGTGACTGCCCTCTCGCTCACGACTGCGACCAAGACCATCTCATTGCTGAAGGATGAGATCACACCGATAGGCGACGCTAAGAACCAGGCGGCTGGGTGGATATGCAAGATTCAGGGCATAGCGTCGGCTGTTTTGCCCGACTACGACTGCTTGTATCTGGAAGAACGGGATCGGTCGGCAGGTATAAGGGTTCTTCCGCTTGCAGGCCATGCCGTGGCCCAGGGCGACGAGGTTGTCGTAATCGGGACAATTCAGGCCGGTGGCTATATGCTTCCGAGCCAGGTGTTAGTCCTCAGCCGCGATAATAATCTGAAGCCCGTCGGTATGAACAACAGGAGCGTTGGGCCCGCGAACGCCGATCTGCTAGTTTCAACCTGGGGCAGCGTAGTCGAGGCCCCTGGCGCGACGATCAACGGCGAAAAGGTGTTCTACATAACGGACGGAACGGCGGTGCCGGGTGGCAGCACAGTCACGATCCCGGTTATGTCGAGCATAGTCTTCGAGGACGACTTCAGTGATTTGAGCATGAAGCCGGACTGGCTCATCTGGAGCGGCAGTCCCGTGCAGTCTGATGGGGTTCTCCGTTCCGGTTCGGCCTGGGCCAGGCTTGGGGTCGTCACCCACAGCCTGACGGACGCCGTGGTGCGCGTTGACGCACAGGCCGGTATGACTCAGTTCGCGTTTTTGCTTAGAACGGACGACGGGCTTAATACGCTGGTTCTTCCGTTCTTCTCGCAGATAACGATGGGCTTCCACGAGACTTTGAACGGTGCGTGGAGTCCGCAGATGGGCAACACCAACGTCGCGGATATGGTCGGCAATGTGCACTTCATCGTGAGCCTGGTCGGCAGCGATATTGTAGCTACTGCGTTCGACAACTACGGCCACGTGCATACGACAAGCATCGGGCTCACTCGAGTCTTCTCGGCGGGCTATGTCGGACTTTGGCACGATACGTCCGGCAATCCGGTAGACTGGGACGACTTTGTGGTAGGCGCTCCCGGATCGGTGACCGTGCCCGCGGACTGTATACAGGTGATCGTGCCTCACAACGTGACGGGAATTCCGACTCTGCAGAGCGGTGACTACGTGTCCGTCACGGGAATAGCAGCGCGGCCAACCATCGGCGGCGGTGCCCTGAAGACGATCGTAGTAAGGGATGGTGGTGAAGTGATCTTTAGATAGTGTTTCATTGGGCCTATATGACTGGCCTTTGCAACAACGGGAGATATCCGGGCTCCCAACACAGTAAGGAAGGAGAAACAAAATGAGAAGACTGGTAGTAGTATTTTCAATTGCTCTCGCCATTATGGCGGTGGGCGCACAGGCGGCTATAGTCGCCGATGCGAACAGCGATCTGCTTGCGGGGTGGACGGACCAGCCCCAGGGCGGCGCGGTAGGAATAGCGGACACATCAGGCCTTGGCACATGGGATGTGGGCTGGGGCGACGCAACCGTTAATCCGCGCAACTTCGACTTGCCAACCAGCAACATAATGGGCGGCTGGGCATGGCCCGATGTCGGAGAGCCGAAGTACGCGTGGGGCTATTCGTGGAACGGAACACACGATACTGGATGGGCCAGTTACGTTGGCTACGAGATGCTGCCGGACGGGCGTATAAAGGTAAGGTCTCCAGATCCGAGCAAGCTAACCTGGTGTCCGACATTCAGGTGGAACAGCGGGGTAGCAGGCGTTGCGACGTTCTACTTCAACGTGAGCGCCAACGATGGAGGCGGCGGTCAGGTCATCGGGATCAAGGACGTAGCGGCGGGCGCATGGTACGGCACCAACTTCGAGAACGTGGACATCTTTCCTGTGATGGACCCCAACGCAATCACCGTCAGCTTCACGAAGACAATTGCGCCCGGCGAGTCGTATCTCTTCGCCTACAGCGGCGGAACTCGGGCTGACGGCGATACCCTGATGGTGGCCAACGTTGACGTCGTCCCGGTTCCTGAGCCTTCGTCGCTTCTGGCTCTTGCTACGGCTGCTATAGGCAGCCTGGGACTCAGACGCCGATTCCGCAAGTGATGCTCCCGCAAGAAACGGGATAATCAACTAAGAAAGGACCCTCTCCCCGGATGGAGGGTCCTTTTTGTTGGGATGCATCTCCGTCGTTATGAATAGGCTCTCGGGTCTGCGCTGAAGGTCGATGCCAGGCGCTTAACCAGTGGGAAGAAAACGATACCGAGGGCAGCTATTATCATGAATGCTGCATTGTAAGACAGGCTGTCGGCGGTGAAACCAAATAATATCGGGCCGATAGCATTGCCCGTGTAGCCCAAAAGCGTCTGCACTGTATAATGCCCCGCGCGATCTTCCGGTTTGGGCATTCCGTAGACCAGGCAGTTGAACGTGGACCAGACTCCGACGAAATAGAGCGCCGCGATTGACGTGCCGATGTAGACACCCCAGCTATTCCGCAAGAGGAGAATCGGTGACACGGCAAGAGCTGCCACCAACGGCAAGAATGGAAGGACGTTCTTGGGCCGCAGCCTGTCGATCAGAATACCCATCGGTGACGACGCCACAATACGCGTGACCTGGGTTACGATAGAGAGCGTAGCAGCGGTGTAGGCAGGCATCTTCAGGACCCGGAAGCCATAGATTGAGATAAACGTCATCAAGGCGGCGCCGAATGCGATGGTATAGAGCATGTAGATTAGCATAAGACGCATGAAGCGTTTATCACCCCACGCGGCCCTCAGCATAGCCTTGGACCAAGGCTTAGGCGACTTCTCCACAGGCGTAGGACGTTCTCTTGCAAAGAGCGCAAGAACATAGCCGCCCTGGCACAGGACCCACGTCATCAGGTAAAGATAGCCGAAGGACATGGGCCTGGCCAGACTGCGCAGGATAACTCCTCCTATGGCCGAGGAACCGACAGCCCCGAGGCTGCCGACGGTGAGCGAATAGCCCGTGAACCGGCCTCTGCACTCCATCGGTATGCACGCGGCCACATACTCCTGATGAGGAATCGTGACGAAACCGGCGAAGAACCAGTGCGCGATCATCATTGCAACGACGAAGCTCAGCAGCCATTCGTTCGAGAGGCCCATCGATCTCGATCCGACAAGCGCGACGCCCAGGGCGCATATAGGCGCCAGATAAGGCACATGCGTGAGGAAAACCAGCACTTTCTTGTATTTGAACCTTCTCGTGATGAACGGAGAGAGGATAATTCCGACCAGTCCGAAGATAGTCGCTGACCAGATGGCGCCTATCAGCGTGTTGGAGGCATTCAGATACACATAAAGTGGTCCGGCAACCAGCAGCATATCAGCCGACCCGGTAGTGAAGATCGAGTCCATGAGGATGTTGACCTTCATATTGTGCCGGACGTCTTTCGGCGACATCGACTGCTCGATTGCTTCGTCACAGGTCACAGCCTGGCCTATCTCGCTGGAAGCCGCAGGCTTGACTACTGTAGTGCTTTCTTTTCCAAACACGTCAGTCATTTAATGTCCTAACCCAGCCAAAACCAAAGATTCTTTAATCATGAATCATGAACCAGGTCCTGCCCATCCAGTGCGTGATACTGAACCGAGGAAGCGAGGAATGATATGAGACGGGGAATTCCCTCGCGATGGGGAGGGATTTAAATCCCTCCCCATCAATCGGTGCGGAATTCCAGATTCCTCGCCTCCTGATTTTCCCCGTCTCCCCGGTTCTGGAGGCAGCACCTGCTTCCGTTTTTAAGAGTTCTGCAGAATCCTCAGATCGCTCACTTGTTCCTCCATCCGCGCAAATCTGGCTTCCAGGACGTCGAGCATAGTTTCTGCCATTGCCCTCAGCTTGCCGTCGGTCAATTGCTCCGCCGCACCAAGCCACTCGGGTGGAATTGCTGAGGCCCCTCCAAGCGCCCCGGACATCGAACCGATAAGGCTTGCTGTAAGATACGAATACGCCGCAAAATTGACCGCGCCCAGCAGAGAGTCCCTGAAGTCGCCCTTTCCGAGCTTCAGGAAGGCCGCTGCAAGGCCCATCGGGACTATGAAATCGTTGAACGCCGACCTGTACCTGTTCGCCGCATAATCCTGTATGACAGCCCGATCCAGCTCTTCGTATGCGCTCTGGGGAGCGTCGTAACTGCCTGCTATAGACAGAGCCTGGTCGAGCACCTGTCGAGGGTTATTTGGCCTGGCTTCGTCCCACAGAATGAACTCCTTGTCTGGAGTGAAACGGATGGCTGTATCTAACAAACTGTCTGCACTCGCGTCCGATCTGAGCGCCTCGGCCACACATGCGCTGAGAGCCGCCGCGACCGATAGCGCAGGCTCCTTCTGCGAAATGGAAGCAAGCTGGATGGTATCATGATAGGCGGCCGCTGGGTCGAAGGCGTTGTATATACCGACCGGGATCGACGCTGTAGTGCTGAAAGCAATGATGCACGCGAACGCGCCGGCCAACCTTGGCGGCATCCCCTGCATAAGGACTTCTTTAAGGTTGTTCGACATCATATACCAGTTGTTGATGGGAAACTTCGCTGTTACCCACTCATCCCGCAGGTCCTCGATGGATATGCGCCTGCGTCTTTTCGAGTACGCTTGCACATATAGCTCAGTGATCGCCAGCGTCTCGTCATACTTACAGCTCAGGTTGTCGATCCACAGGTAATCCGTCCTCGAAAACACAGGTACCTTGTCGTTCGGTATGTCTTTTATCCATCCGAACCGTGCCTCCCGTTCCCGAAAGGTCATCTTGCCCATCGTTCTGGAGAAGAGCTTACCGATGAACGCGCCGGCGAGGCTGCCGTATGCCTTGTCAAAAAGCTCTGCATTCATCGCACAGCCTCCTTCTGGAACTCGCGATATTCATGCATTTGCTCTTCCAAAACATCTGCGTTCGAGCTTATGACCCGGCACATGCCCTTCGCCAGTGCCTCGTATTTCCCCTTCGTGTGCTCGGACATCCTCTGCACGAGGTGTTTGGGGAGCTTCTGATATCCGTTGAGCGCGCCTGCAAGCGCACCTGCAAGGCTCGGAATAGTGTCGGCGTCCCTTCCGATATTTGCTCCACCGATGATGGCGTTAGTCGGGTCACCATCAGCCACTTTAAACATGGCAAGCGTCAGTGTCAGAACCTCAAGCGGGTCCAGCTGGTGCCACTGCGTGCATTTCTCAATAAGCTCCGGCCTTGCCTCGAACACGTCGGTATATTTCGCTGCGATATCCAGAGCTTTGCCGATAGTGCCACGAAACGTCTCCTTGACGCTTGTGTCGAAGATGATCATGGGAGTGTCGGATGAGAACTCTATCGCCGTATCAAGAACCGAAGACACTGTCGCGCGGGGCTTCATTGCTTCCGCGGTGCAGGCTGCGTAGACGGCGGCGGCTTCAGCGTCCAGGCCGCGCTGATGCATAAAGGACAGGTCAAGAGCATCTATGTAGGCATCAGCAGGGTTGCACGCGTGGAAAAGGCCGACCGGCGCGATTCCCATTATCGCGCTTCCCGTGACGCAGTTCCCTACCCCACTGTATCTGGCCGGGACGCCGTTCTTAACAAGCTCCATGCTCGTCTGCAGGCAATAGAACATATTGCCGTAGAAGGCGTCTCTCGTCCAAACACGCGCCATATCTTCGGGACTAATCCGGCTGCCTTTCTCGATGTAGGCCTTGCAGTAGAGCTCAAGGTACTCCACATCGTCATCGCACATCTCAGGGATATCTTTGACGAAATCGGTCACTCTACCGTATAGCCGATAGTCGCCGAACTCCTCAAGCGGAACCCCAAGCGCGTTTCCAACAACGGAGCCGAAAATACATCCGTAGACTTTGCTGAACAGAAGATTCTCAGACAATATTTTTGCCTCTTTTTCGGAAGGATTCAGGGACCTGAGCGTCTGTGTTCACTCCTGAATCACTGAACAGATGAAATGGATGTTGGAGAGGGATTCATGGAGATTGAGTAATTAACAGGGTAAGTATGTTGTGGCATGTTGAAACACGAAACACACGAAGAAGCTCGAAAGACACGAAAGTCTGGCAAGGTGGAGACCAAGCCGTTATTTTACTTGATTCCACCCTTCGTGGACTTCATGCTTCTTCGGGGCCTTCGTGTTTCAACATGATACACTCATTGCAATGTACCCAATTAATTCATCAATCCTCATCAAATCCCCCCAACATGAAGGAATTCATCCCTTCATGCTCGCTTCATCCCTTCAGCGGTTCAGGAGGCAAAACAACCGGTCACCTATCTCTCAGAAACTCGTAAGCCTCGGTGAAGCCGTCGTCCTCTTCGTAAAACACCTCGTTTTCGGCCCGGTTGTGCCTTTCGAGCGTGATGACCATAGCTGTATCCTCACGCTTTACGTCCAGCATATGCCGCACCATATCGATCATCTGGGGATACCTCTTCTGTCTGAAAGGAGCGTGCGGAGCGATCACAGCCTTTCCGCTGAACTTCTCGACCATCTGTTCCAGCGAGTTGTCAGTCAGCTCGAAATTGACGACACGCAGGTTGTCATGCTTCAAGATCACGTCCCATGTTCCTTCAGAGCAGCCGCACGAGTGTATGCCGATCCCGCCGAACTCCTTTGATAGTCTGTTGTTGTAGGGCAGGGAGAACTCCTCATAAAGATCGGGCGAAATCACGCCTGCGTAGTCGTCCGCGATACCTATCCCCAAACCATCCGGTATCCAGTCCGGGCAGTGAACGATCGGGTTGAACTCGCTCACCATTGCCCGCTGAGCGTGAACAAATTCTATCATCAGATCGGTTATCATATCCAGCAGCGCATGCATCTCGTTGGGATGGTCATAGAGCGCCGTAAGGAAATCTGAGTCGCCGCAGAGATAGCCGGCATTGGTGAGCGGGCCCTGGATGTTTAGCATACGTATTGGAAAATCACCTTGCGTTTTCTCCTGGATGTAGCGGGTGGCCTCCAAAGCCTTCCCCAGCAGGCCGTCGGTAACTTTCGGCTTCTTAAGCCTGTAGACTTCGCTGTAGTCCTGTATAAGCGGCTTCACCCACGGATTTGCGCCCTTCGGTTGAATAATCTCGCAGCCGAAGGCCGAAGGAATGCCGACGACGAATCCCACAGTATGGATAGTCGGTATGAAGTCGCCCTCGTACGCAGAAGACCGCTTCGCCCAGTCGAGCGCCCATTCCAGTGTTTCGTCGGGGTCGTAAATCCCGATCTCGGGCGGAACGGAAGATCGCTCGGGCGGATAGCTGTAGACGCGCCAACAGGCTTTCGATGTATTCTGATGAGCATAAAGCTCCGCCATCCGCGCTTTCGCGGACTCCACTCTTTCTTTGCAATACCAGTCTTGCATAGTCTGCATAACCTAAGCACACCATTTCATAAGTTTGATGACGTCATCACTGTCACGTTTACGGCGCGTATCAAGCGGCTGATGATGCCGCCGCTCTTCTCACAGGAACTCGCGCCGGTGACGACTACAAACGCCCCGTCCGAAACCTCCACAGGCGGGTCGCTGCCGGGGACTGTAATCGGCGCAGTCGTCGAAACGGTGACATCCACCCCAGAGCCGTCGGACAGGCTGTAACGGTTCGTTCCCACTTTCGTGAGCTTTCCCCAGACCGTGACGAGCAGTCCAATAGTATTCGGGCCGGTCACGCCGGTCGCGCCTACCTGCCTGCCGAACGGACCGCCGCCCAGAGCCCTGTTGCTCAGTCCGACCGGGCCGACACTGCCCATCCCTCTGTACTCGGCTGTATTGCCCTCGATGTAGCGCTCTTCGTTCGCCGGGTCGGTCTTGAGTGTCCCGATCACCTTCACCTTCCAGTCCGGCCATACACCGTTTCCGGGCATGTAGACCCGGATTCCGCTCGACCTGTCGGTCTCTTCCACGTAGAACGTATCCCCGAAGTCGGCGGTAACAACAACATCGTTCGTAGTGACCGAAGCGTCGTCGATCAAAGCCTTTATGCTGCTCACGCTCATCGGCGGGTTTGAGGGAGGAACAAGTGTTATCGTCGCGGTAAGGTTCGTGGCGTCGCTGTTGTAGTCCAGGTTGGGGCCGTAGTCAACCGCGAAGTCGATGAACTCGCCCGCACTGCACGCTCTTGTCAAATAGAACGAACTTCCGGTCGTGCCTGTGCAGTCGGTGGAGAAGAGAGTAGCGCTGCTCGATGGCCTGGTGTGTTTGACATAGGCAGTCGAGCTAGTCCACTGGTTCTCGCCCCCAAAACTGCCCTGAATAGTATAAACCCCTGTCTGCGGCGCAGCGAACCGGACTACTGCCACACCTCCGGTCTTACCCGGGTGCATCTTAACAATATCAGCGGAGTATCCCGCGCCTATAGTCAGGTAATCCCCGGGGATAGAGGCGACCCAGCCAAAGATGCCGTGCTCTGTCATAAGCGTGAAGGGATCAGGCCAAGAAGTCCTGTAGCCATAGCTCCATACCCCGCTCGGGTTGTTCTGCAACGAGTATTCCCTGCCCGCGAGCCAGTAGCCGCCGGGCCGCAGCACGAAGTTGAGCGTCTTCGTTTCGCCGGGGGGCGTTGTCACACTCGTTGTTTTAGGAGTATAACCATCCGCCGAAGCTGTAATCGAGATCATCCCAGGTGGCACGACAATGGAGTAGCTTCCGTCCGCGCCGGTCGTAACAGTGGGCCTGCCCGCCGTGGTCACGGTTGCGCCAGCTATTAGAGGAATCCCTGTCGGGTCCCCACAGACCACGCCGTGGACTGCCGATGCGGGTACTGTAATGTCGATTATCGTTTGCTCGCCCGGAGGGGCAGTGACCGGCCCGACGGTTACAGTCTGAAAGCCGGGGCAGCTTGCTTCGAACGTATAGGTCCCCGCTGAGATGGGAAGCCCATAGCTGCCATTGTCCCTGGTGATGGACTGAATTGATGTGTCCACTATCTTCACGGTCGCACCCGGTATCGGCTCGCTGCCCAGCGTGTTCGCGATGACTCTACCTCTGATACTGCCTCCTTCAAGGCGCTTTATCTCCGCTTCGACTATGGTGCTGTCGTTGTTATAGTCGAGGTCGGGGCCGTAATTGACCATGAACTCTATGCGCTCTCCGGCGGAGCAGAACCTGCTCAGCGCAAATGGATTTTGTGTCGTGCCGTAGCAGTCAACAGTGTAGAGCGTTGTGCTGCCGCCCGCGCCGACGTGTTTGATGAACGTCGTCGAATCCGGCAGTGGAACATAGGAGGACTCGCCTTGGAAGTAGCCGTCGATTGCATAGGTCCCCGTCTGTTGGGCTGTGAAACGGACGATGGCGAGTTCTCCTCCGCTTCCTGGATGGATGCCGATGAGCCCGCCGGGTCTGGGCGTGATGGAACAAAAGTCGCCGACAGGCGCCTTCCAACCGTCCGTCCAGCCTGGAGGAGCATTCGTCCAGGGGGACATCAATGTAAATGCTCCCGTGGCGCTTGCCCTGTAGCCATATTTCCACACTCCGCTCGGGTTATTTGTCGATGAGTACTCTTCCCTAATGTTCCATGATGCCTTTGGGTTCAACACAAAGTCCTTCTGCACGGTCTGGCCGGAGCTTGTCATGACGAAATCCTGAGCGGGACAGAAGCCGGAAGCCGATACCCAGAGCGTGTGGTTTCCAGTGCCAAGCGCAAGTATATAAGTCCCATCGCTGCCGGTAGTGGCAGATACAGCGGTACCGGTGACGATTATTGTAGCTCCGACTATGGGCATCGAGCCGTCTACATCCCTCGTAACCTTCCCTTGTATCACTGACTCTACACGGTTGACAGTGATCGCATCGGACCCGGTATAGCCGTCCAGGTCCACGGCGGTCACGGTTATCTGGTTTGGGCCGGACACGAGCGCAACACCGTCGGCGCTCCAAGTATCCGGGCCGGTGAGGGCACAGTTGCCGGACTGCCCATTTGCAGCATTGGACCAGGTAACGCTTGCCACGCCATAAGCCTCTGTCACCGCGCCGGAAAGATTGACGGAAGGCTGCGAGATGTAATACTGGCTCTCAGAAGTAGGGCCGGTTATGTTGACGACCGGCGGGACGGAGCGGGGCTGCGCAGAAACCGGGATTATCATTAGCCCGGATATGGCCCACGCTGTTGAACCGTTGCCCGAAAACGTCAGTTCTAACTGTCCGTTGGTTACATTGGTGACAAACGACTGCTGCTTAAACTGGTCTCCGAGCGTGAGTTGAGCCGGGAATGAAAACCCGGGGCTGTAGGCTTCGTATCGCGCTGAGATGGTCGCCTGTGTTGTGCCCAATACTGATACACGGAGTTCGCTCGGTTCGGAAACGTAGTGACCGTGCCGCTGGTATCCCATCTCGAACCCTGTGTGCCGCCCGAAAACAAGTACGTTATATTGCCCGTTCGGCAGATCGACCTTGAACGTATGAGGCGACGTTCCATAGACGAAATCCCCGTGCAGGTCATCAGGGTAGCCGCTGTCCCAGCCGTCGAGCCCGGTCGTATCGAGCCAGCCGTAGCCGGTCTCAGGGCTGTAGGCGGTCTTCGGCAGCGCCTGGTGGAAATCGTCCAGTACCATCATACCGGGCCCGAAGTCGTAGAGGTAATCGGACCGGCCGTAGCTGTCGATGGTGGAATAAATTGGCTCAGGCGCTCCGACTGTGTACGAGGGCGCTCTGCCGTTGTTCGAGCAGAGCATCCATCCCTGCTTGCGCGGTCTCTCGAAAGTGGACGCAAAGCTGCTGAACCCACATCCGAGGGCCTTCAGGCTGTTGAACGCATTGCTTACAACACCTGATATTGGCGGCCACTGGGTGGGAGGGGTATAAGCGGCGAACTCGGCTTTTGCGGCAGCAAGCGCGGCGTCGCGCGCGGGTTGAAGCGCTGGACTCATCTCCCAAACCGTTGGCAAGTTCCTATTGCCGCTGTTCATCCTGTCCCGGAACCAGCCTACCATAGCCTCAGTCACCATCCTGTACTTGAGCCTTATGATCTCCGGGTAGTATACATTGCACCAGTAACAGTCGGTAAATATTCCGTCCAGGCTGTTCGGACTGCCAGGATAAGCCATGTAATAGAGAGAGTAGCGCGGGTCAGCAGAGAGCCCCTGGGCCATGAACGTGCAGATTCTGGAGAGTTTCAGAGCTTCGGCTTCAAACTTGTCGCGCGCGGCCTGTCCCCCACCCTGGAAAAGCACACTATACCAGGCTTCGGACAACCTCAGAAGCGCCAGGTGGTAGAGCCTCATACAGTATGTCCTGAAAACCTCTTCAAGGTAGAGGTCGTACAGGGCGTTTCCTGACTGGGCGGCGCGCTCGGCCAGAGCGGACTCCAGCGCTCTTTCCAGCATGTCCGCTCCGAGCCTCCCCCGCCGTATGTCATCGTCGTCCCAGAGGAACATCATGATGGGATAACTCATCGGAGAGTTGAACCCGCTGACAAGAATATAGTACTCACTCGGCTTGCCGTAGGACATAGCCCTGGCGGCCTCTTTTACGCTTGCGAGCATATTTGTTTTCGACTGCTCCCCGTACCTGTGAACGACATAATCTTCCAGATACTGCTGCTCGTCCGCAGTGAATGGATCCCAAAATAGCCTGGAGAACCAGTCCTCCAGGAGCATGTTAGTCATCTGCGCCTCTGGCCGGCAGAGATTGCCGAGAAAGTCCGGGTCCGCAGCCGCGTAGCAGAGCAAGTTCTTGTAATAACCGAGGTTCGGGACAGCTTGAAGCTGATTGGTCGGGCCGAGCAAATATATGAAGTCAAGCACCCACTTGCGGCCCGGAAACTGGCCGTATGTCCCGAAAAGCCCCCCGCCGTAAGCGCCGGAATCGGCCATGCCGACTTCCTTCGGCACAACCTGGTCCCAGGCCTGATATTCAGCCGGAGTGTAGTTGTAGGTCAGCATATGCCAACAATCGTAGAGGATAGTAACACCCGGGTCGGCGGCGTGCAGGGCCTCATAGCCCTTGGACACACCTATTGCATCGTAGGGCTTTAGCGAGAGATCTTCCACTGCGTAGGATATCCAGTATGTGTCCTGCATGTCCATCCCGTAGTAATTGCTGATGATGTAGGAGTACATCCTTTGGTGGAATATGCGGAACATCTCGTTCTTGGGTGTCCAGTATTCCGTCTCGCCCAGACGCGCCCTCTCGCTTGCCAGAAGCGGGCCGAATGCCTCAGAGTTCCAGAACGCGTCGTGCCACGCCCGGAAGGTCACTCCCCAGTTGATGGGGCCCGATTGAACGTAGAACTTGAGCCCCCTGGCCCTGCAGTAGTCGCGGTCGGGGAAGTTGAAGCTGGTGGGAGGACTGACACCCAGGTTGACCTCCGGGAATGCTCCCTGGACTACTTCGGTGCTCTGAAGAAATGATACCATTTCGGTGAAAACGTGATTATACCCCTTCTTGAGCAGCCAATCGACCGCTTGAGCGCCCCCTCCGCGGTTCGCCCGCATCGGTAATCTGGGTTGGTCCACAAGGAGGATGTTATCGAATGTGATCCCGGAAGCCGACGGAACCCTGTCTCCATCTTGAAAAAACCCAACCGAGCAGTACTTCTCCAGATAGCGGTACACCGCATAGAAATTTGCCCTCGTACCGTTTCCCGCAAGGATAAGATAGTCTTTCCCAGCATCTGCGGCGGAAATTATCACAAAGCCATCTTCAGAAGCAGGCATTCGGCCTGTGACATCGACTTTTCCAGCGGCCTGCAGGTTCTGGACTACTGAATTCGCCTCCGGCCTGCCGATCAGCACCACGCCGGTCTTGGTTCCGGGAAACGCTGTGTACTGTGCATCGGAAACGACCTGAACCCACGTTCCGGTCATCTGCTGGATGTACTCTTGCATTTCAGTCGCCGCGAGTTGCTCAGGTCTGGAGCCACTGTTATAAGGCAATTGGTTACCGTACACCACGACGATCTGCGTCGGCGGCACCTGTGCCCGCGCGTCCACAGTGCAGAGCGCCGTTAAGATCAGGACAACCAGGACTAACACTACCGGTGAGGCTATCCCATCCTTAGGATCTGTATGACGTCTATCTATACTGCTGGGATGCATCTTCAATCTTCTTTTCCTCGCCCGAACACAACTCTCTTTTATCACAAAAGCAGGCGCCCCCATTTAACGCGTGGTAGTACCAGCCGTTTGTTTTACCTCCTGAACCGCTGAAGGGATGAAGTGAGCATGAAGGGATGAATTATTTCCTGACGGGGAGGGATTTCAAATCCCTCCCCAACATCTTATTCATCTGTTCATATCAATTCATCTGTTCAGTGGTTCAGGAGTGAACACAGACGTTCAGGTATATATATCACATGCTACCACGTCTGGGAGTGCGTCCCCGGCTTTCGCTTAATGCCCATAGAACAGACTCTAACGGGCTTCCTTTGAACTTCTCTTCGGGATCGACCCGGAGCGGATTCCGAAGCCATTCCTCGTCAATTCGGGACTTCTCATTGGCACATTCGCTCAAATCTTTCTTGTCGCTGCCGTCCTGCATCTTCCTGCGAAGCACATTTATACTCATTTCAACCAGCGGCCTGTAGTTGAACTTGACCTGTTCATACACGTCGTTCTTGGTGTAGTCCCAGTTCACACAGGATTTCTTTACCATCTCCGGGGTGAAGGGATTGGTCCCCGGGACTGACATAACCTCATCTATCATCAGTTTCAGAGAGTGATCCGGGCGTGTCGAGAGCATCTTCTCGATGATTTCAAGGCATTTGAGGGCATCCGCAGCCGCGGCATCGAACCCGGCTCTGTCTTCCGCCCAGTAGGCCTTGGAAAGGCTGAGATAATGGTAGTTATATAAGAACGTAATATACTGCTTGGTGTAGTAGAACAGGTCATTCACATAGAGAGGGTTGTCCTTTAGCCGATCCTTTTCGCCGAGGGCAACGTCTATCCCCTTCCTCATAAGCTCCGCACAATCGAGGTAGTAGTCGATAGCATCCTGAACCGTAGCGTTGCCACCGATGTCCTTGTCCGACGATACGAAGCGCTGCGCGCATTCCCGCTTGAACTTGTAGAGCGCGGTGTTAGAGTTGAGAATCCCAGATCCTCCTGCCTTGTAAGGAGCTGTTTTTCCTTGAGGAATCTTTCCCTGGTCGCCGAAGTACGACTGCGAATAACATCCCCGGACTATCCACTTCGACGCCTCCGCCATCGTCCGCTGGGACTCGCGGCCATAGCGGTGCAGACAGAAGTCATCGAGGTAGCTTTCGACGGTGATCTCCTTCGGGTTCCACGCGAGCTTGGTCATAAGATGCCAGAACATTACGTGGCAGTTGGTGAGTTCCGGGTACATAAAGAAGCCGATCAGGCTGCCGCATTTGGCATCGCCGGCTGCTTCTCGAACCCTTTCTATCAGGTAGGGGATGTTTCCATGAAGTTCGTCGTCTCCCGCATAGGCGGTAAGAACACCTATTCCCCAGGGGATGCCTTCGTAGCAGTTATAAAGTTTATACAGGCAGTCTCTCTGGTCGAAACTGTTGTCGTTATACACATAAACTTTGTCTTTGGGAAGGCTCTTAAGGAAGGCCGCCATCCGCTCAGGAGTCCAGAGTTTGCCGTTTGCGACGGTGTCCCACCCGTCCACATAGAACACCGCATCCGGGTCTATCTCCAGGATGTATTCTAAAGCCTTTCTGGTACCCTTCATCTTAATCTCAAATTGCTGCTCGAGAGACTGGCCCCAGTTGGCCTCGGCGTACATTCCCAAAGAATGGATGTGATCGGCGCCGAACTCTTTATTGATCTCGTCATTATACACTTTTGTGTAGTGCCGGGTTGCGGGCTCATCGGGATGGAGCAGCGGGTTATCATAGCCATCCGAAGGCATATATTTGAGCTCCGGGTGCGCCGAACGGAACCTGGCCGGCACGTCTCCGAGACCCGCGCCCGACCAGAATTTTATCCCGCGTTCCCTCCCGAACTGAAAGATGGCATTGGTGACGTAGTCCCGATATTCCACAGGCCACGCCCAGCCTGCCGGCCATCCGCCCAGGTACCTCGCTTCCAGCGGAGGCTCCCCCACATCAAACGCCCGCAGAATCGGCCCCGAGCACATGTCGGAATTGGCCCCAAGCGGCAACAGCGTAAAGTTCAGCCTCCGCTTCTCCAGCCAGTCGAACTGCCGGAGCCATTCCTCAGCGGTCCGGAACCTCGACTGGTACTTCTTTAGTCCCCAGTGGCCGGTGTCGGAGTTCCAAAATCGAATAGTAAAGCGCGGGACATCCACCTGGTCGATCCCCATAAACGGAATCGTCTTTCGCCTGGGGATGTAATAACCATCCACAAAGAAGCCTACCTCGCAATGGCGCTCCAGGTATTCAGAAACTCCGTAGTTTGTTGCCTGATCTGTGTTGCCTGCGATGATCAGACAGTTCTTGCCGCCGTCTCTGATTGATTTGATGATGAAGCCGTCATTACCAAGTGTCTGCCAATCGAATTTGAGTTTGTCCTGCGCCCGTGACTTGCCTAACAAGAAGGCGGAATCGGAATCAATAGTTTCCCCTGGGGCTCCAGTCTCAATGACCGAGCCTGTCATCTGGAAAACGTAGTTGCTGAGTTCCCGCGCGCATCGCTCGCTGCCTGGAGCGGCAACAATGACGCAATTAGCAGGATCTACTTCCTCTATGGCGGCTGCTTCGGCAACGTGTACCAAGAACAGTGCGATTGCTGCTGAGAAAATCCAGAAGCTGATTCTCATACTCTGCCTGGAGAGCATTTCTCTAATTTCTCCTGTTAACATGGAATTAATTTCCATGTTATACATGTAGTTTAACCTGCGATTGTAGGATTGTCAAGGGGAAATGCGGTTTTGTTACCTGTTGAAACGCGAATTGCGCGAATGGAGGCGAATGACGCGAAAGAAGCTGTCAGCAGTCAGCTATCAGCGGATGAATATCCGCCACACCCGGGCCGGGGAGGAATCTCCCCGGCCATCGTACTTACGTTGTCGGAGGAATCTTTCCTCCGACCTGGCCCCTGGCTCCTGACTCCCGCCCCCCTTTTCGCGTAATTCGCGCTTCTTCGCGCAATTCGCGTTTCAAAATCAGCAATCCGGCCAAACAGCACAAAGTTGGAAGTAATTTCCGGTCTAATGTGCGTTCATCCCCTGCGCCAACTCATACATCGCCAGTATCTTCTCGACGCTCGTGTCCACCTGTATGTTATGCGCCGGAGCAAGAATATAGCCCCCACCTTCCCCAAGGACACCCAGGCGCTCTTTTACCTCTGCCCGGACATCTTCCAGGCTCCCATGTGCCAGAGTAGTCTGCACGTCGATCCCGCCGTGGAACGTAAGCTTATCCCCATATTTTGCCTTAATGTCATTCGGATTCATACCTTCGGCGCTGAACTGTAGGGGGTTCAGGATGTCCACTCCAATGTCGATGAGGTAGGGGATAAGCGGCTCTATCGCGCCGCAGGAATGGTAGAAGATTTTGACGCCGTACTTGCGCTTGAAGTGGTCGTTAAATGCAGCCTGGCGGGGCATCACATGCTTTCTCCACATATCAAGTGAAATGATGAGCCCTCTTTGAGCGCCGATGTCATCGGCTGTGTAAAGCATATCCGCTCGCCCATCTACGGCCTGTAACATGCGCTCCGTGTGCTCAAGGTAGAACTCTCCGAGCCTGTCCATCAACACGCAGGCCATTTCCGTATCGACTGCCAGGTCCATAAGGAAATTCTCCATGCCCCGCATCGACCATGCGCGCTCGAAGAAGCTCCCCGATCCGATGCCGATCCATACCTCACCGCAGGCATCAGCATGGGCGACCTTAGTCCTCATCCCGGCATAGTCCCATTTGGCCGGGTCCGGCCAGTCATGGTTCAGTATGTCCGAGACGCTGCCAGCATTTGCAAGTGGATGGTACGCGATCTCCTGGTAATGGCCTCTGCCGTAGTTTACACATCTCCTGCGTATGCCAAATGGATCGGCGGTTGAACCATCGGGATATTCGGGATTCTGCGGCCCGATATAGTCGGGCACGATCCAGCGCATGTCGATCTGCAGGCATTTCAGGACGTCCTCGTCGGTATCGACACAAAGCTCTGCCCGCAGCGCAGCAAACACTTCCGGCTCCGCCCACATGTCACACGGCACGCGGTCCGCATCTGCCCTGTCCAATGCTGCTCGTACTCGTTCCCTGGAAGTCATCAATACCTCCCGCCTATTACCTATGTTACGTAGTCAGCATTTCCCTGACAAGCTTGGAAGACTGTGTGGCATCTGCCGTCTGGATTATGCTGTTGATTCTCTCCAGACCGGTTTTTTCAACAGCTTCGAACATAGTCTCAAGCCAGGCGAAGCAGTTTCTCGCGGCAGGCAGCTTGTCCTCACGGTAAGGGAAGATATCGAGGGTGAGCCAGCCGCCATAATTGAGCCTCCTTATCCAGTAGACCAGCTCAAGCGCCTCTGGGATATTCACGGAGGCGAACATCATATCGTCATCCCAAAGACGATAGTTGTCATTCAGGTGAAGGTAGTCCAGCATGCTGTAGTCCGAAAGAAGCGCCGCCGCCTCTGCGATATTCTCTCCTGCCGCCATGCTGTGGCCGATATCGAGGAGCGCGCCAACGTTACTCAATCCCTGGAGAAGGAGTATCGTCTTTGCGGCGCTGTTTATGAAGCAGTGGGTGCGCGGTTCCTTGAGCTTATACTCGACGAGAAGTTTGACATTCTTGTTATGTCCTGAGCACTCGGCGATGCCGTCACGCAGCCACTTCCATGCGTCCTGAAAATCCGCCTGAAATGGGTAATCGTAGCCATCCTGACCGGGCCAGACATCGACATACTTGCACCCGATCTCTTGAGCCCAGTCCATCGACCTCTTGACCTCCTGAACCGCTTCTTTGCGAATCTTGGGGTCGGTTGATGCTAAGCTTCCTCTTCCCCACTTCTCCTGTGTCCAGAGATCGGGAACTATCATACATACTTCGAGATTCTTCTCCGTGAAGAGCCTCTTCATATAGTCGATATTGTCATCGTTTACATGCCAGTTGGAGACCAGTTCCAGCCCGTCGAGTCCCTCGACCTGGGCCGCCAGATCGAGCATCTCCTCTATTGTTTTTCCGCCCCTGCCGTAACCCGTTAGACAATATCTGTCGGCGCAGGAGCCGAATGTCGGGAGGCATGCTCCCAGCTTGTGGTTGCCCAGCATTCTGCGCTCCTTCCTCTATATCTTGATGGCGCCTTCGTGGAGTTCTTCAACTTTTTCGGCTCCGTTTGGCCCATCAGCATCAGAGAATGTCATCTTCTTCGGATGGAACTTAGGGGCGGCTCTAAGCCAGGCCGACTTCGGCCGCTCTATGTAGCCCCACTTTTCTATGGCTCTTCTCAACTCTTTGTTCTCGGGCCTCTTGGCGAAGGTGATCATATCCTCGTCAGACATTGCAGCCGCAATGGCCTGCTGCCAGGCTCTTGCCCCTGCTGTGTAGCCATCCGGATGACCGAGCATTCCACCCCCCGCCGGGATAGTGATATCCGGCCCGTACTCTCCAACTAACACAGGCGCAAGCCCCGGATAAGTTCCCGCGCAGGGCATTGGCCACGTTTGCTTGATGTGTCCTAGAGGCGCAAGCTTCACCTGGCTCGTCCTGATTCCTTCCTCAAGGCTAACCATTGGAATAGAAGACCACATAGTCGGAGTGAGCATAAGGTCAGCGCCGCAAATTCTTGCGAGCTTGGCGAAAACAGGCCAGGAGACGCTCTTCATGGCTGCTATCATGTGAGAACCATGCCAGAGGATCGGCACATCAACATTCGGGTCCTCAGCAAGCTTCCGAAGAGTGGCAAGACCCTGTGAGTAGGTAAGAAGAAGCCCGCTCGCCCCGGCCTCTATCGCACGGTAAGCCTTATCGACAACCTTCGATGGCTCGTCGGTAATGGAGAGAAAATAGATCATCCTCTTCCCGGTTTTATCTGCCGCCCTGTCCAGCGACTCGTTTACGGCCTCGAGCCTATCGAGATACGTGCTGTTATAGACTTCCGAGGTCATCTCATCGTCTTTACACATGTCCGCGCCACCGATGGCTGTCATGTAAACCTGCTTGGCTACTTGCTCGGGGGTCATTCCCATCTTGGGCTTGATGATGTGAAGAGAAAGCGGCCTGTCAGCAATACCCAGAAACTCTCTCAAACCGCTAACTCCGAATTTCGGGCCTTTGAAACACTTAAGGAAGTTCTTCGGAAAAAATAGATCCAGCAAACGAAGGTCTTTGGAATACGCGAAACAATTGCCGGCCACGGCGAGAATCATCATGTTGATGTTATCTCCCCACACATCGACTGGGAACGCGAGCTGAACTACGGCTCGCCTTCTATCGCTATCCGGGGTTGGGATTTCGAAGTAGCCGACCATTCTACTGGACAGCATTTGCCTGACTTCTTCGGTGTCCTCCTCCACTTTCTCCCATGTCCCGGTCGAACCTTCAAGCGCCATAGCCTGAATCAGGGCGAAATGGTCCAGGAATTCCTCCCCCGGCAGAGCATCGTCCATATAGTAACTGGCGACCACATGATTGTCCAGGTCTATGCCATCTAACGTCTGGACGAATATTTGCGGGTCATAATAACGCTCGTACATTCCACTAGTCTCCTTTTCTTCGTCTCCTGCGAGTCGTCCGAGATGCTCGGAAGAGCCTCATAGCCACAGCCTCCGCTTCCTCGGCCAAGTGCTCAGCCTCTTCCCCCTTGTAATATGCTGCGAGGAAGTAAATCACATCCAGGATACACATCTGCGCGATCCTGGAGGAAGAAACCGCTGCGTTTATCCTGCGTTCCCTGAAAGATGTGTAAAGCGGAAACTCGCACAGCTTAGCCAGCGGCGAATCGACGTAATTGACGATCCCAACAGTGCGAGCACCCTTCTCCTTTGCGAATGTGACGAGCTTAAGCACGATTTCACTGCTTCCCGTGTGGCTGATTCCTATCACTACATCCTCTTGAGTGGTATTAGAAAGTGTGAATATTCCGTCGAACGGATCGGTAATTGCAAGGGCCATCATACCAAGTGACTCAAGTCTCAGCGCGCCCAGCCTCGCAAGCAGCCCTGACCCTCCGACCCCGACGAAGAAAACCTTCCTCGCAGCCGTAACGAGCCTGGCCACTTCGATAATATCTGCGTCGTTGAGCAGTGCTTTCGTATCCGCAAGGCTGCTCTTGTTGATCTCAAATACACGCTCGATGATGGTCGATGGATCATCACCAGGATGGAATACATCAGAAATAGCTGATTGGTTTTGTGCCAGAGAAGCGGATAAATCCACCTGAAATGCGCGGTAGCTTTCGTATCCAAGTTTGGCACAAAAGCGGTTGACAGTCGCAATCCCGGCATTCGCTTTTTCCGCTAATTCCAGGATTGTCAGACTTACTACTTCTTCAGGATTCGCCAGAACGTAACCGGCGATCCTCATGATACCTTTCTGGTTCCCGCCCGCCAGGCTCTGTATTCTCGATAGGCAGTTGCCTTTAGTTCCCTGAGCCAGATCTGCCATGTCTGTTCAATGTTGCCCTCTTTATAATAATGCCTTTCTATATTATTATTTTATCCGAAAATTGTTTCCGTTGTCAATGGTAAATATTGAGCCGCCTTGCATGTAACCCTTTGCTATCGTATAATGACTGAGTGACATCGAAAGGTTGTTGCAAACGCAGTGATTAGAGTATCTGAACCCGGAGGCAACATTGTTGGCTGAGAAAACTGAACATCGAACGCGCCGGGCACGGACGGCCGCGCAGGAAGGTCGGCCCTGGTGGGCGCCGCTCGGCTTGGTGGCTGGATGTGTGGCGGCAGTCGTTTTTGCCATTTTACACGTGCAGTACGGATCATCGACTCCGCCGAGGGCTGCCGGGACGGCGGTCGTAAGCATGGTTATCTTTATGATTACGTACCTTTTCTTCCGGCGTATTCGGCCCAAACACTCGGAGAGTTCGCTGCGGGGACTCTTGACAAGCGCCATAGTTGCGCTTCCTGTATTCCTTATTGGTTTCATTGGGCTTGGTTGGGAGTTACCGGAGTTTGCGGACTTCGGAGCAATGTATATATATGGTGCGTGGTTGGGTTCAGCGGAGGCCATTGAGCGAACTAACGAGTAATTCTATCATAACAGTTCACTGATTTGTACCTGACTGGTTTTGGGTAAACATCTGTGCGAAGCGAGTGCTGCGGAACGCTTCGGGACCGGCATGTAGGAGGCGGTTTACATTGAAGAGCAACGTCAACATCGTCAATCATCCTCTGCATCCGATGCTGGTATTGATACCCGCGAGAATGCCCCAAGATACGAGACCAGGAGGGTAGCTGGAGAGCCCGGCACTGCAGGCGCTCGCGGTGGCGAGGCGCCTCCGTCGCACGAGTAGTGAGAAGCCAGGGTGCGCAACCCTATCGTTCCAGGTCAACAGTGCAGGATTAGCCCGAATTATTCATCAGCAGTTGCTTCTGATTGCATCCTGAGCTTGTCAAAGTACATCCTGAGCTTGTCGAAGGATGCCGAAGCCTGCTGATGAATAATTCAGTTAGGCACCTTATCTTTTGGGGCGAGTGAAGAGACTTGAACTCTCGGCCTTCAGGGCCACAACCTGACGCTCTAACCTGCTGAGCTACACCCGCCACAACTCCACATTGCGGATTTCGGATTTGGGATTGCGGATTTAGCCAAATCTGAAATCTAAAATCTAAAATCATATTGGCGCCCCCTGCGTGATTCGAACACGCGGCCCACTGCTTAGAAGGCAGTTGCTCTATCCCCTGAGCTAAGGGGGCATGCGGCTGTCTACGCTCAAATTATAGCATGCTTTGTGCTTATTGGTCAACGCACTAGAGCAAAAATGCTTCATGGCGTACGTGATGCTTCATACAAGTTGATCGCGGCATTTGGAGCATGTGCGCACGGGCTGTATTCTTCGGTCACTGTGTCCTGAGTCTCGTAAATAGGAGAAAGACAGTGACACAATCAATCAAACTCTCGGACGCTATAGTTGAATACGTCAACTATATGCGACTTGAGAAGGGGCAGTCGCCCGGTACAGTGGTACATCGTGGCGTCAAGCTCAGACACTTTTGCAGGTGGCTTGCAGAGGAACAGAACATGTTCGATCCGCCCGTAAAGCGGATTCAGCTAAGCCACATTCGACAGTTCATAGG
>JACPPP010000033.1 GCA_016190935.1 Armatimonadota bacterium
ACACTTGGCATCGCGGCTTAACGACAACAAATTGTCGTTCGGAGGGCGCTAAGCGCCTTGTGCATTTTCCAATAAGTAGTTGTGTACGGCTGCTTAACATAGCGCAGGCAGCCTAGATTGGTTACGTTGGCTGATGCATGCAGCTATGACCAGCATCAGCACATCCAATGTCTCATGAATCCTGCAGAACTCAGACGCCTCCGTCGAGAGAATACAGCAAATCCTCGACCGCAAGTTAGATTCGTTTCCTATTCTCTACGATTCCCCCTTTCCAGTCATCTCCAATGGCCGTTCCAAAAGAGCATACTAGACTTATATGACAAGTTTCACTGTGAAGCACCTTTGCCTTATTATTGCTCTCAATTATTGTGATCGGATAGGGAGGTGCTTTGTGCAGCCACGAAAACCTTCGTTATACACTTTCAGTTAGTCATGTGCGCGCTCTTTTGTCAATAGGAACTTCCAGTCGCAGGTTCTTAAAACACGCGCTGCCTTCCTCAACGAAGAGACCAACGCGCCCTTTACGATAATCATATAAACGCATTGTAAGAGCGATGGTGTCGTCTATGAAGACCTCCAGGATATTATCGGCAACTGACAGAACACATTTGACGGGTTTATCGGAAAATGTTTGAAGCTGCTGCTCAATTGTCCAGGATTTCGGCCAGACCGGTGGCTGACGCTCGATGCGAACTCGTCCCTTTTTTGCGTCTATTCGAACCATGTAGAACCGGGCAAGCTCCGGGTCCGAGTGCAAGAGAAACCCTGCGCTTGAAGCTTCCGAATCCAGTGTGAGATCACACTGTAGCAGGAGATCGCCCACAATGGGACTGACCAGGGCGTACGCCGCACCGCCAGTCCTCGCGCCGACAATCTCACTCTGCCGGGACTCCCATGCTCCCCACCGCGGGCCTAATTGCAGGTTCACCCGGTCTGAGAAAAGCTCGAACCACTCGGGAACGCACCTAACCATTAACTCCCCGTCCGGCGAAAGCGACAACTCCCTGGGAGCGGCCAGATGCCCTCCCCATGTCGGAGGATCCGAATCGTGAGAATCCGTCCTCGTGGTAACCCACCCGAAAGCTATTCGCCTTTCGCCGTCAGCCAGAGTTTTGAAGGCGTATGTGTCGAAACTGTCCAGCGTGTCCCTGCGCGGAGCGGTCCAAGGACCATCCAACGTATCGGCCAGTCTACATACGGCGCCGCCCGCGTTTATCCAGTTCGTAAGCAGACACCATTTGCCACCTAACCGGAATATGTCAGGGCACTCTGGCACTGGAAGAGTACCGGGTGACCACAACGGCTCCCTTACCTCCCACTCCCGCAGGTCTGGGGAGACCGCAAGGCCCACACATCCCTTGAAGGCCGCCGGAGCATCCTTGTCGTGAGTGGCTATGAGCATCCAATAACTTTCGTCCCCGTTGTTCCAAAGGACGACAGGATCGGACCATCGCCCTATCCCATACCACCTTGTGTCCGGCAGTAGGATCGGATTCGTGGGACTCTTCCGCCAGGCGACGAGGTCATTGCTTGTTGCCAGACATATCGTCTCAGGCGTCCGGCTTGCCGAGTTCCTGCCGAGGTAAAAACAGTAGAACGTCCCCTCCCGCTCGACGACGCACCCGCAGCCGCATAAGTCGCAGTCCGGCTCTCCAGGACTGCCCGGGACAACGGCTGTTGGCAGTTCGCTCCAGCTTACCAGATCGTCCGAGACGACGTGCTCTATGGTGAGCCCCGTGACCGCGTCGTGGAACGGGGGCCTTCTCAGATAGAAAAGGTGATACCACCCCTGCCAGTAAAACGGCATGGTATCGCCCAACACACCGGACACAGGGCGATAATGCATTGATCTGTTATCAGACATACTGAGTTCAGTCCGACCTTTCACTGCTATACGAGCATCTCGCCCGACGCGTAGAGCTTGTTTTGCTCGGCAAAATACCTGAAGTTCTCCCAGGAGATATCGTAGGAGATGCCGCCGTCGATACAGGGAATGTATCCAAGCTCCCGCCTTGCCACACTCCAGCACTTTTTCAGCTCCTTGTCGATTGCATCCGTGCCTTCGAGAAGGGCCTGTCTTCTTATTCCACCCCAAAGGCCGAATTGGGGAAACATCTGTCGCAGGTTAGCCGGGTGCATGCTCGGCTCGGTCTGCTGGGTCGGCACCACCTCGGTAATACCGACTCTGATAAACTCGGGAACCAGGCCTGTCACGCTGCCGTCGGAGTCGATCATGAATCGAGTGACCCCATAGGACTTATAGAAATCGATCATCTCCTCGTAGACCGACGCACAGAACTCCCTGAACATCGCGGGGGAAATTATCGGCCCCCTGGAGCTTCCGATGTCCTCGAAGAACTGGCAGATGTCTACACGTACACTGCCGAGGACCGGAGCAAGCGCTTCTTTCCAAAACTTGACCAGGTCTCCCAGAATTCGCCTGATGAGCTCCGGCTCTTCAAAAAACACATACGACAGCCGCTCGAGTCCCATCAATGTACGAAGGGGACCGAACGACCCCGGTCCCAGCAGAGGAGGCGCCAGACGGACTATCCTGTCCTCCGACCCTTTGTTGAGTTTCTCGACGACGCTCGACCAATCGGCTGGAAGCCTTTCGGGACTGTGCGGGTCGAGCCGCTCCTTTATCGTTTCCCAGGAAGCAAGGTCCTTCACCGGAAACTCCAGCCACTCTGGCATGGAAACCGTATCGCCGAGATCATCTTTGCCCCAGTCCGCCTTTGGTATGCGCTTGATCGCTCCATCCTTTGATCGGATGACGTAAGTCCACTCTTCTTCCTTTAGAATGGCTTCTTCAAACGGCGGAATAAGCTCCAGATTGATTGGCAGACCGAACATCATCCAGCCGTCGTCTGTCTCCAGATACTGATTGGGATCGACTCCCTTGGGAAGGCCCTCCGACTCCCATCGCAGCCTTGCATCAAGCCAGACGGGATGGCCGACGTCCGGCCATCTATCCGGATGCTCGAAGTTCATTATTGCAAAGTACCGTTCTCTCCCAGTCATTTTTCATTCGCTCCCACTCAGGTGTAGAACTCGGAAGAGTGGATTATCCCACGTGCGAACTACACCCGGCCAGACCTCTTTTCTTTCGCTTCTATGAATACCTGCAGCTAAAACCTTCTTTTATCCTGCCATGGCTATTCATCTCTACCATCTCCTTTCAGATTTGCCCGCCCGACTGCGTCCTGGAGAGTATCTCGTCCTGTACGTCCGCTGGCAGCGATACATATCTCGCGCTGAAACCGTAAACTCTGACAACCAGCCACGGATACTCTAGTGGGTTTGCTCTCGCCTTTTTGAGAGTTTCGTTGTCCATGACATTCATCTGTAGAATAGACCCTCCGCCTTCGATGAAACGGCGGATCAGAGCAGCGGCTATATCAAACCGCTTGTTCATTCCGATTGGCAGGCTAATGTCCAGCACGCCGCCGCCGGGATACTTGTCCATAGGAATGCTGCAGGCGGAGTTGATTACTGCCGTAACCCCGTTTATTGTGCCATAGCCGCTCGGTCCCATGCCACGGGACAACGGTTCGCCGGCCAACCTGCCGTCCGGCGTAGCGGGAGAGACCTCACCCCATTTATGGAAAAGGCCGTAAGAGAACAGCGAAGCCTCGAATTTGCCGCCGCGGCCATTGTCCTGTCCTGAAGCGAGACGCGCTATATCGGCGGCCAATCGCCTCGCGAAAGCATTCACATCATCCTGATCCTGCCCGTATTTCGGGATCTCCCTGAGAATGCGCCGCCTGACCCCCTCATGCCCCCGATAGTTCTCATCGAGAATGCGCTTCAACTCGTCCATAGAGAAGGCGCGCCTGTCATACACCAATTCCTTTATCGAATACAGAGAATCCACCAGCGTTCCGAAGCCGTTTAGGGATATGCTTGACGAATTGTATTTCGCGCCACCCTGCATCATATCTCTGCCGTTCTCGATGCAGCCGCTCACAGTCGCGGAAGTCATAGGGCAGGGATTGATGCGCCAGGCATGCGAGCCTGCGTCCGCTCCCATACTCGACACGCCGTTCAGCACAGATTTCAGATTGTTTAGGAAACTCTCGTAAAACGCCTCGAAACTACCACACGCGGGACCCGTGTCGTCCAAAATGAAATGCTCCCGGTCCGCCTCCGTCGATCTCTCCGGATGAATTGTCAGTTCCAGCACCTTGAGCAGATTCAAATAGATGCAGCCCCTGAAATTTACCTCTGTATTTTGCAGCATCAGTTCCTGGCAGCCTCCGCTCACGTACAGCCGACAGTCCTCCACGGCCTTTCCCCGTTCGGCATGTGCCCTGATAATGGTCTCGTCGTTGAATATCGCCAGAACATTGCATCCGGACAGGGCTGCCCGAGCGAGCAGATTGTAGTATTCATCCGGATGAGCCGCGCAAATTCTGGCGTTCACCTTGGGATTGACCAGCCTCATCTCAAGGAATACTTCGCAGATTATGCGCGTAACCTCGTTATAAACGGGACGTCCGCTGCGGTCCTGTCCTCCGATATTGACCGTGGTAGCCGTCTCCGGTCCGGTTGAAAGATCGAAGCGCGCGTCTGTCGCGGCCAGAAAAGCCTGGAGGAGCGATTTGGCCTCCGCTTCGGTCAGCCGCCCTGCATTTATGTCAGACCGATAGTAAGGCTCAAGCATCCTGTCCAGATGCCCTAGAATGCACACACCTATGCCGTCAAGCGACGCACACGCTTCGCGCATAAAGAGGATGCCGCTCAACGCTTCATAAAATGTGCGGGCCGGCTCGGCGGGCACACGCCGCGCTGTCTCAGCTATCCGCAGCAGCCTTGCCCTTACAGCAGGATCATCCTCGGTATCGAGCATTTCTTCGGCACGGTCGGCGAACCTGGAGGATAAACTCATCAGGCTGTCCAGCGCGGTGACTACGGAGGCCAGAAATTCCTGCTCTGTTTCGCCCGAGGAGCGCTCCAGACGCTCGCTGGCCGTCTCTCGGAGTCCACCAAGACCACAGGCCAGCACGTTGTCATAGCCCACGGAATGATGGTCCCAGTCGATCAACTGCTCCCAACTGGAGAAAAGCCGCTCCTGCTCGAAACAGTCGATTGAGGACCTCACGTGTTCGATCTCGTCCGTATGAAGCCCGAGCACAAGCGCGCCTAATCCGTCCATTCCGTGACTGTTCCGCGGTCGCCCAGTGACTATCTCGTAGTAGAACGGACTCTGCCTGAAAAGATGGACGTCGCACCGTTCCGCCGCAACTTCGTAGAGTAGAGCCTTGCAGCGAAACGACGAGAGACCCGGCCCACTTCGGACCCTGCGCCTCCACTCTTCTTCGACGTCCGAAACATCGGCCGGATACGCCGAATAGAACTGGCCCATCTCGCGGAAGAACTCAGCCCCGTCAAAGATCGCGAAATCCTGTAGTATCGACGAACTCATCTTCAGTCCTCAGCCGGTAACCAGCTTGACTCCGGCGCTCAAGAGCGCCCGTTTGCACTCATCGAGATTCTGCGGCGCACCTATGTGCGGCAGAGGATAGTCCAAACCAAGTGCCTCGTACTTGCCTTTCCCTATGCGGTGATACGGTACAAACTCAAGCCGCTGATCTCCCGGCAGGGAGAGGATGAACTCTCCCACCAAACGTATGTCCTCTGCACTGTCGTTGTATCCCGGTATCAGCGGCACTCGGAAAATGATCTTAGCGCCGGTCTCGGCGAGGCGGCGGGCATTTTGCAGGACAATCGCATTGTCCGTCCCGCAAAACCTCGCATGCTTCTCCGGATCAGCCGCCTTGATGTCATAGAGAAAGAGATTCGTAAGTCCTGCTATCTCTGCAAGCCTTTCCCAGGGCGCAAGACCACAGGTGTCAACGGCCGTGTGCAGGCCGCGTTCCATGAACGCGCGGAGGAGAAAGATCGAAAAAGAATGTTGATACAGTGGCTCGCCGCCGGACATCGTCACTCCACCGTCCGATATCTTGTAGTACGGCAGGTCGCGCATGACCACATCTAACACCTGGGCTGCCGTTGCGACCCTGCCGATGAGCTCCAAGGCTCCCGAAGGACACGCGTCTGCGCACGCTCCGCACACACAGCATCTTTCCCTGTCCACGCGCCTGTCGCCGGAAAGGATGGCCCCGTTCGGACACGCGGCTGCGCATAGCCCGCAGTCGATGCACTTGTTCGCGTAGAAGGCCAACTGAGACTCATTTGACCTTGCCTCCGGGTTGTGACACCACAAACACCGCATAGGACAACCCTTGAGGAATACTGTCGTTCTGATTCCCGGGCCGTCGTGGACGGCGAAGCGCTGTATATCGGATATGATACCTGCCACCTGGCTGCAATCATCCATGGCAATGAATCACTGAACCAATCTGTGTTAATTATACCAATTGCTCATGGAGCAAGCAGTTCCGCATCCTGAGCCATGCTGAGCATCCTGAGCTTGTCGAAGGACGGAGCACGAAGGGTGCGGAACTGCGGCTGTCGGCTGCACACGCAATTGGTATTAGTACCACTCGAAACCACCCGGCCCGAGCCATGTGATCACGTTCTTGACTTCAGTATACATCTCCAGACCTTCCCGGCCGCACTCCCGACCGACGCCGCTCTGCTTAAAGCCGCCGTAGGGCGCCTGGGCGAAGACAAAATTGTGGACATTAACCCATACTGTGCCGGCCTTGATCCGCCTCGCCAGCCGCTGTCCGACCGCGGCGTCTCCGGTCCAGATGCTTGCCGCCAGGCCGTAAGGAGTATCGTTGGCGGCGGATATGAGTTCGTCCACGCTGTCAAAAGAGGTGACGGTCAGAACCGGACCAAAGACTTCTTCGCGGTAAATTCGACTGGTAACCGGCACGTTGTCGAATATCGTCGGCTCCAGGTAATAGCCCCTGTCGAAGCCGGCTGGAATGCCTCCGCCGATAGCAGGTCTGCCGACTTCGGCGATGCCACTGTCGATGTAATCCATAACCGACCGCCTGTGCTCAGAAGAAATCAACGGCCCCATGCGAGTCGCTTCGTCCATCCCGTCGCCCACGACTATGTCTGCGGTCCGGCTTATCAATCGCTCTACGAGTTCGTCGTGCACTCGCCTGTCCACCAGGACACGGGTGGCCGCGCAGCAGCATTCACCCTGGTTCAGGAAAGCGCCGAAGAGGATACCTTCTGTCGTTTCGTCGAGCCGCGCGTCCGAAAGCACAACCGCCGGCGATTTGCCTCCGAGTTCCAATGAGCAGGAACAAATGGCCTGCGCCGAGGCCGCAATGACTTCGCGCCCAACATCAGTCGATCCAGTAAAGCTCAGCTTGTCAACGGCGGGATGACGAAGCATCGCCTCTCCCGCCACCACTCCAGAGCCGGTAATAATGTTCAGAACACCATCCGGCAGACCGGCTTCACTGAAGACATCTCCCATCATGAGCGTTGTAAGCGGCGCCCAACTCGCCGGCTTGATTACAACGGTGTTGCCGGCGGCCAGCGCAGGCGCCAGCTTGCGGCAGGCCAGGACCAGTGGGAAATTCCAGGGGACTATTGCCGCCACGACTCCGACCGGCTCGCGGACGGTGTAATCGAGAGCAGAATCACCCACCGGAATGTTCTTCCCGACAGTGTCGGCCACCATGCTGCCGTAATATTCCAGCGAGTCCGCGGAGGCGGGGATGTCTATGTTTCGACTCTCGAATATAGGCTTGCCTGTGTCGAGAGTTTCGACGACGGCAAACTCCTCGGCCCGCTCACGCAGAATGTCGGCGGCACGGCGAAGCACGCGTCCGCGTTGCGTGGCGGACAATCCAGACCAGCATCCGCTGTCGAAAGCATGTCTTGCGGCCATTACGGCCCGGTCGACATCGGACGCGCTGGCCAGCGCACATCTTCCGACAACCTGCTCAGTCGCCGGGTTTAGAGTCTCAAAGGTACCGTCTGATCCCGATCCCGACCACCGATTGCTGATGAAGAGTCCGTATGTCCTCACCTTGCTATCCACTTGCTGCATTTACCATCAACCCCCGATTTACGATTCTGACCTGCGATCGGTCAAAATCGGCCTTTTGTTCAGCGCTTCCGGGTTAAGAAGCGACACAGGCCGCTCGCCTTGCAGCGCCCTGGCTACCTCCATGGCGGCTAAACGTTGTAATGAGACCAATGCTTCCCCGGAAAACCACGCTGAATGAGGTGTAAGAATAACGTTTTCGTATCTGAGAAGAGGACTGTCCTCTGCGACCGGCGGCGCGCCCTCGATAACGTCGAGTCCGACACCCGAGATCTGCCCTCGGTCGAGAGCATCAATTAGAGCGTTTGTGTCTATCAGCTCCCCACGCGCGCAATTCACGATCACCGGCTTTCGCTCCATCGCGTCAAATGCCGCGCTGTTCAGGAGATGCATCGTCTCCTGGTTAGCCGGCGCCTGTACAATGATTGCGTCGGAGGAACGTAACAATTCAAGAAGATCAACGGCTTTTGCCGTCAGCAGGGGATCGGCATCACAGTAGGGATCATAAAATATGACCTGGGGACCAAAGGCGGCTACTTTTGAAGCGATGGCTCTACCGATGCGTCCCATCCCGATGAGTCCGATAGTCAGTGCGCTGATGCGTCTTAACGGCCTCAGCGCATCGAGGTCCCAATTTCCGCTTCTAACATTGTGGTCTGATTGTGATATCCGACGCAGCAGGGCAAGGAGAAGGGCCATAGCGTGGTCGGATACCTCATCCGTGCAGTAGTCTGGAACGTTGGCAACCATGATGCCTCTTTGCGTGGCGGCCGGTATGTCAATGGTGTCAACGCCGATGCCGTAGCGCACGATGATCCTGCATCCCGGCATTGCGTCCAACATGTCTGCATCTATAGGCTTGAAGTAGGTATTAAGCACAGCGTCAGCGCCGCGCACCAGCTCAGTGACTTCCTCCCGGCTCGCGTCCCGGCAGCCGACGACCTCAGCCCCGATTTCAGCCAGAATCTCCCGCTCCGGCTCCAGGTTCGGAAAAACGTAGTCTGTTACTGCAACCCTGAACTTGCTCATCTTTACCCTGTCGTTACTTATCGCTTGTAAGATTCGCGGCAACATCCTTCAGATGCGCTTCCATAGCAACAGAGGCCGCCACAGCATCACGCGCACTAAGCGCCTGGTGGATCCTCCTGTGGTGCTGCAGAGACCTGCGCCTGGCCTCTATGTCGTCGACGTAACCAAACTGTGTTGCGTGCAGCGCATCGTGGACTGTGCTGACCAAAATGTCCAGCACAGGGTTCGCGGTGGCCAGTGCAAGAATTCGATGAAATTCAATGTCGTAACGAACGAACTCCTGTCGATTGTCCACATTCTCCGACATACCCTCGAGGCTCCTCTCCAATGCCTGAAGCGCTTGATCGTCCGCTCTCTCGGCAGCTTGCTCGGCTACAAACGGCTCAAGGGCAAGTCTTACCTCCATCATATGCATCAGGTTCAAGTTGCCCTGGCTGAGGATCACCGGAGAGAGCTGCCTGAAAATATTCGAGGCATTCACGTTTCGAATAAAAGCGCCCTTACCCTGGCGGACAGAGATAACGCCAAGCGCGCGCAGCCGCGAAAGTGCCTCCCGCAGTGGAAGTCTGCTGACCCCCAAAGCGATGGTCAGCCGCTTCTCTGACGGAAGCATATCGCCAGGCCTGAGATTGTTGTCGGCAATATACCGGATCAGTTTCTCTACGATGTCATCGGTAAGCGTAGTCCTCTCGGCCATGTTCAAGCTTATTTCGTCAATCACCTGCATGTCGCGTTACCTCCCGCTGCGCTGTCGTCCTACTGCAAGAAATGCAGGAAAGCTAACTTGTCATATAGGTACAATAACATGCCTTGGCTGGTTTGTCAAGAGGTATTCTCATCGCCCCCGGGGCTTACGCATTAAAACAAGTGAGCCCAAGTTGGGTGGCGATCTCTTCTACTACGATAGGTGGCGATCTCTTCTACTATGATGGGTGGCGATCTCTTCTACTATGATGGGTGGCGATCTCCGAATCGCCACCCGAGAGCCAGATCAGGATTTCCTAAATCCCGAAGCCATCTCGCAGTATTGCTACCTGCCGGTCAAGCAAACAGGGGCATCGTTCTTCGAGAAGTCGCATAGCAACAAACTGCATTCCAGCTTGTGGAAATGCATTCCGTTTCTTTATTACGAAGGCTATCATCATGCTGAGCAGTTGTCAAGAGATAATTTGTGGTTAATCTCTGCCGACTGTGCTGTACAAGAAGGGTCGCTGCGCAACAATGACAAATCAATCATTACCCGAAACGCACTCTGCCATCAAATATCACTTTGACAGGTTGCAAATTGCGTGGCATAATCTTCTGTAGTGGAAAACTATTTCGACAGGCGAAAGCCGAGACCGAGGACGAAGATATGCTGCAAGTCAATGTCAATCAAGAGATCGTTTTGTCCCCAGAGAAAGCAATCGAAATGTACCGTCGAATGATGACCATCAGGCGGTTCGAGCAAAGGTCCATTGAGCTATATCGCGAGGGATCGATCAGAGGTTATTTTCATCCATATTTGGGTGAAGAGGCTATTGCGGTCGGGGTGTGCGAGGCGCTTCGAAATGATGATGCCATTGTCAGCACTCACCGAGGGCACGGTCACTGCATTGCCAAGGGGATGGACCTCGGCAGAATGATGGCCGAGCTTCTGGGCAGAGAAGGTGGCTACTGCCGGGGCCGCGGCGGGTCGATGCACATCGCGGACGTCTCCGGCGGCGTTCTGGGGGCGAACGGGATTGTGGGCGGAGGTATCCCAATCGCAATTGGCGTCGCAAAGGGATTCAGGCTTTTCGGCACAGATCGGATCGCCGTCTGTTTCTTCAGCGATGGGGCATCGAATAATGGGGTCTTTGCTGAGTCGATCAATATGGCGGCCATCTGGAACCTGCCGGTGCTCTTTGTTCTGGAAAACAACCACTACGCCGTCTCCACCCGGATAGATGAGACGAGCATGTCCGCGGCCCTCGCCGACCGGGCCACGGCCTATGGAATCCAAGCAGAGACGATAAACGGCAACGAGGTTGATCTGGTATACGAGACTGCGACGCGCGGCGCGGGGCTCTGCCGGAAAGGTGGGGGGCCGTTTCTGATGGAGTGTAAGACTTATCGCCACGGGGGGCATCACGTAAACGACCCGGGTTCTTATATGCCGAAGGACGAGATGGATTTCTGGAGGGGAAAGAACGATCCCATCGATAGATGGCGCTCCCGGCTGATCTCAAGCGGACTCGCCGAAGGTGAGGATCTGAACAGGATCGACGGCGAGGTCGAGTCCCTGCTGGATGAGGCGGTCGAGTTCGCAAAGCGAAGCCCGGAGCCGTCGGTTGAAGAGTTCCTGGCCGAGCTGGAGGCGAGTAGATGTCACGAGTGATTATGTATCGAGAGGCCTTGAATGAGGCGATAGCTGAGGAGATGCGCCGCGACCGTACGGTTTTTCTTGCGGGAGAGGGAGTGGCCGAAAGAGGCGGATCGTTCAGGACATCGGTAGGGCTTTTGGACGAGTTCGGCCCGGAGCGGGTCGTAGACACGCCAATATCCGAGGCATCATTCACGGGACTTGGGGTAGGAGCGGCGATAGTAGGATGCCGTCCGATCATCGAGATACTTTTCGTGGATTTTGCGACTCTTATCATGGACCAACTCGTCAACCAGGCCGCGAAGTATGATTTCATGTCCGGGGGTCGTGGTCGTGTGCCGATGGTCGTGCGCACACAGGGAGGATCGGGTAACGGGCTTGCCGCTCAGCACTCCCAGTCTCTGGAGGCGTGGTTTTATCACGTTCCGGGACTCAAGGTCGTTATGCCTGCGACTCCTTACGACGCGAAAGGGCTGCTGAAGAGCGCCATAAGGGATGATGACCCGGTGGTATTTATCGAGCACAAGCTTCTTTACATGAGCAAAGGAGAGGCGCCGGAGGAGGAGTATACCGTTCCGCTCGGCAGGGCGGATGTGAAGCGAGAGGGGAATGACGTCACGCTCATATCCTACTCCCGCCACACGCTTCTGTGTCTGGAGGCCGCCCGGAAGCTCTCCGAAGAGGGGATCGATGTGGAGGTAGTGGACTTACGGACGCTCTCTCCTTTGGACAAGGAGACGATTCTGGCTTCCGCGCGCAAGACGGGAAGGGTCGTCGTCGTTCATGAGGCATGCAAGCAGGGAGGAGTGGGCGGCGATATAGCAGCCATGATTATGGAAGAAGCGTTCGATTATCTTGATGCGCCTGTCGTGCGCGTGGCCGGCCTCGATACCCCAATCCCGTTCAATGTAACCCTGGAGAACGCCTGCACTCCAGACATAAAGAAGATATGTAGTGCAGCTCGACTGCTACTCTATCGAAATGAGGTGATGTGATGCCGGTTGTTCCTATGCCGGAGATACTTGAGCCGGCCTTCAAAAACCGTTATGGAGTCGGGGCCTTCAACATTGTGAACGACCTGACCATGGAGGCGGTTCTGGCTGCCGCCGAGGAGGCAAGATCGCCCGTTATCGTTCAGGTCTCGGTGAAGACGGTAAAGACGATGGGGGCCAGGCTGATAAGGCTGATGTTCGAGGAGATGGCGGAGAAAGTATCCATTCCCGCCACACTTCATCTCGACCATTGCCCCGATGTGAAGGTCATCGAAGAGTGCCTGGAGGCGGGATGGAACTCGGTGCTTTTCGATGGGTCGGGATTGAGCTATGAGGATAACCTCGACCAGACCAGGGCGGTCGTTGCGCTCGCGAAGAAGTGTGGCGCAGCGGTGGAAGGAGAGCTGGAAGCCGTAAGAGGAGTGGAAGACGGCATTGGGAGCGTGAACGAGGGCATGATAATACCGCTTGACGAGGCGGTGTCATTCATCCGTGAGACCGGCATCGGCAGCTTCGCCCCGGCGATAGGCACGGCACACGGGCTGTATAAAGGCGAGCCGAAGATAAACTTCGACCGGGTGGCTGAGATAGTGGCCCGCGAGCCTGTGCCGATAGTGCTCCATGGCGGCACGGGACTCTCCGACGAGGTATTCCGAAGGCTCATTGTCCTCGGCGCGGTTAAGGTCAACATCTCGACACAGCTTAAGATCACCTTCGCCGACGCCTTAAGAGAGTATCTGAACGAGCATCCGACGGAATACAACCCCTTGAAGCTGCTTGCGGCGGCGCGGGAGCGGGTCAAAGTGATGGCGATTGGCTTCTTGCGCGTGTTTGGAAGCGAGGGTAAGGCGTAATGAGCAAGGTATTGATCTTCGACTGCGATGGAGTGCTGGCCGACACCGAGCAGTTCGGGCACCTGGTCGCGTTCAACCAAATGTGGAGCGAGCTTGGGGTTCCCTGGAAGTGGAGTGTCGAGGAATACGGCCGGAAGCTCGCGATTGGAGGAGGCAAGGAGCGAATGGCGAGCCTCCTCTATGAGCCGGAATTCCTCGCCGTCTTCCAGCCACCCGACTCCGAGGATGGGCGCAGGGAGATGATAGAGGCCTGGCACAAGCGGAAGACCGCCATCTACAAGGAGATCATCTCGACGGGTAAAATTCCTGCCCGGTCCGGAGTGCGGCGGCTGTCCGAGGAAGCATTGGAGAGCGGCTGGACGCTCGCGGTAGCCTCCACCTCGGCTCAGGAGTCGGTGGATGCGGTCTTGAGGCACGCAATGGGAGAAGAGACAGCCGGGCGGTTCTCGCTGGTCTTGGCCGGGGACGTGGTCAAGGCGAAGAAGCCGGCTCCCGACATCTACATCCTGGCTGCTCGGGAGCTTGGAGTATCGCCCAGAGAGTGCGTGGTGGTGGAGGACTCGCGAAACGGTCTTGTTGCAGCCGACTGGGCGGGGATGAAGTGCGTGGTGACAGTAAGCGACTATACGAAAGAGGAAGACTTCTCAGAAGCAGCCATAGTACTGACCTGTCTTGGCGATCCGGATGGCGAGAAATGTCGGGTGTTAGCCAACCGCAGCGCGGCCACGCCGGGCGATTGCTTCACCGCAGACGATCTAGATAAGGTTCTAATCCAGGGAGCCGCCACATGAGCCACGAACAACGGGATTGCGCAACGCTCTAACTTAGTTTAGTGAACATTGGGTACACCTTAAACGGATCATAGTCCGCACATGGGGGTGTATCCAGAATGATGACCTTTGACATGCTGATGAATACGGATAAGTGTGCTGAGATAATCCGTCCAGGAGCATCGTTTTTAATTGAGGGGTAGCATCTATTGAGGAAGCGGTGGTAACTGAGCAGGTAGTAATGTTCCACCGCAGACCGGCTCAAAGAGTCCAGGCGAAACAGTGCCTTGTGCAAAAGCAGATTGCAGAACAGAAAAGGGGCGATGCTCCTGCGTTTGCGGTGGTCGGCAAAGCCGTCCAGTATGGGAGCAATACCAGTCGAGAGCAGAAACTTGGCAAAACGGTCCATCACCCCGGAAGCAGCAGGAAGAATGCCGTCTGTCTCCCCACGCTCCAGTGCGGACAAAACGGCATCTCGGTCCTCCGAGAGCAGCATCCACTCTCCAGCTTGGACATCTACACCCACACTGACTACTTAGACATTCGTCCCAAATGTACCTTTGTCTAAATAGTGATACTTCATGGAAATCTTCGTCGCATCTTCCGTCCGTGCTCCGTACTCATCAACCCTGAACTCTTACTACTACAGACGTGAAGGAATATAGACCCGGTTGATAGAAGTAGTTCAGGCTGGTCTGTCGAGAGTTTACGAGGCGTCTACTTGCTGGGTAAAGACATTTGAAAGCGGAGGTGGAGTATATGAAAGCCGTCAGGTATCACGATCCCGGAGGGCCGGAGGTCCTGAAATACGAGGAAGCGCCAAAGCCGGAGGTTTCTGACCGAGAGGTGCTGATAAATGTCAGGGCATGCTCTCTCAACAGGATCGACATCTGGCTCAGGTCGGGGCTTTATAAGACAAAGCTTCCTCATATTCCCGGCAGCGAGTTTGCCGGGGACGTAGCCGAGGTCGGCGGCGCAGTTACCAACGTCAAAGTCGGGAGTAAGGTGCTCATTTATCCGGGGATTTTTGACCGGACCTGTGAATATTGCCTTTTGGGAGAAGAGAACCAGTGTGAGAACTTCGGGATAATCGGCGCTGCCACCGACGGAGGTTACGCCGAGTATGCGAAGGTACCTTCGGAGAACGTCTTTCCGATTCCCGATGGCCTGTCCTATGCTGAGGCAGCAGCAATTCCGCTCGTATTCGTCACCGCGTGGCACATGCTTATCACCAGAGCGGGTCTGAAGGTCGGTGAGACGGTACTGATCCAGGCGGCAAGCAGCGGCATAGGAAGCGCTGCTGTTCAGATTGCAAAGTTGGCCGGAGCCACCGTGATCGCGACAGCCGGCTCGGATGAGAAGCTCGAAAAGGCAAGGAAGCTCGGCGCGGATTACCTGATCAACTATACGAAGAAGGATTTTGCGAGCGAGGTGGCAGGCATCACCGGCGGAGTCGGCGCGCACGTAGTTTTTGAACACACGGGGGCGGCTACATTCAAAGGAAGCCTGTCGAGCTTGAAGAAAAACGGGCGGCTGGTCATAGCCGGGGCAACCACCGGCGCCGAGGCCGAGATCGACATTAGACAACTCTACAGTAGACAGCTTTCGATTATCGGGGTGATGCTCGGCACCCGGCGGGAGTTGGTCGAGATAATCCGGCTGGTCGGGGAGGGAAGACTGTCACTGGTCATTGACAGAGTGATGCCGCTCTCAGACGCCGCAAAAGCGCACGAACTGCTTATGGACAGAAAGCAGTTCGGAAAGATCGTGCTTGAGCCGTAGGAAGCTGTCAGCGGTCAGCCGCCTTCGGCAGGGGATGGGTGACGGGCGTTGGGGGCTGGTAAGGGTTATGCCCTGATCTCGCGGGGACTCCTGGCCCCGCAAGCGAGTGCCATCCCGGGCCTCCCGGCCCTCCCGGCCCTAGAATATCGATGGCCCGTCCCGTCTCGCGCCGGGCCATCTACACTCATCGCTCATTGCTCGCCGCTCGCCGCTCACTCCTGGTGCCTCAGCAACTGGTCTATCTTCGGCGCAATGGCTTCGCATGCCTCCCTGGCCGATTTCTTTCCAAGAAGCGTCAATGCGATCTCAGCGGTTATCATCTCGTTCATTTCGGGAACTATGGAGACCGGCGGGGTGGGACGGCCGTATTCTATCATCTGGAGGAAGACTTCCCGGTGTTTCGGCGGTTTATCCTGCTTAAGATACGCCCCCGATTCCGCCACGGACCGGCGGCTCGGGATGATCTGCGAGTCAAGCGCCGCCCTCCGCTGATACTCAGGTCCGGTCATCCACTTCAGAAGCTCCCATGCTTCTTTTTTGTGCCTGGAACGCTTGAGCATCGCGTATCCTCCGCCACCGATAAACGTCGCTCGCTCCTTCCCCTTCGGCAGCGGCGCAACATCGTAAGTGAAATCCTTGACCAGGCCCTTTAACTGCAACTCCGCGGCCCAGCTTCCGCTTATATACATCCCAAGCCTACCGTTTGCAAACAGCTTCATCGAGTACAGGAAAGTTGACCCGCTTCCCGCCGTCTCCTCAGTGGTCGGCGATACGTGGTGCTTGTTCATAAGATCGCTCATCCATTGGAAGGCTTCGTAAGCGGAAGGCTCCGCGATGGTGCATCGCTCAAGGTCGCCGCTCAGTATCGACCCTCCGTTCTGATAAGCATAGCTCTGCCAGAACTGGTCTATCGAAGTTCCCCACTGGTCGCACCTGCCGTCACCGTCGAGGTCTTTCGTCAACTTCTTCGCAGTCTCAAGGTACTTCCGCCAGTCCCAGGACCAGTCAGGGTACCCAATGCCGTTCCTGTCGAACAGGTCCTTGTTGTAATACATGGCGTAGACATCTATGTCTGTGGGAACCGCATAGAGCCTGCCCTTGTGTCTGCCCCACCCATCGACGGCCTCTTTATAAAAGTCGGAGAGATCGAACGATGGATCAGCCTCAGCATAGGGCTCAAGGTCCTCGAAAAGCCTCTTCGCCGCGCAGGAATGGAACCACAAGGAGCTTATACGGCTTATGTCCGGGGGCCTGCCGCCGGCCGTAGTTATCATCAGCTTATCGAACACCCGGACGTGCGGGGTGATAAGGAGCTTTACCCGGATGTTAGGATGGGCCTTCTCGAACTCTCGAACGTGGGCCCTCAGGCTCTTCTCCTCCCGCTCGCCTCCCCAGGTCAGCATCGTAAGAGTTACAATACGACCAGGATTCGTGCTGCGGCGGGAGCAGCCGAGAAAACCAACCACGGTGACGGCGGCCAGAGCGATGAGAAGAAAGCTTCGGGTCATGTCGAGAGGTTTTTAACTCTGCGCCTGCGCGCGCTCGGCGGCAGCGCGAAAGCAGTCGCGTGCCCGGTGTAGACTTCTATTCCCCGGACCCGCGCGAGCGACTTGTAATAGTCTATGTAAGGGAATCTGACGACATCTCCCCTGAACAGCGCGTATTTGCGCATCATCTTTTCCCACAGCGCGATGTCGTCTTCGCTGAGCTCGATGTAAAGCTCCGGGACGAAATCTTCATAGTCCTCCCAATTCTCGGCGAAGTAGAGGGATTTTACCTGGTGCGGCGGCATCAGCCGCTCGAAGGCGGTTACACCGGCGTAGAATACGGCGTCGGGAACGCAAAGATGGCAGGATGTGTGGTCTTTGTGCATCGAGTGCTTCCAATGGGTGATGATCACATCAGGCTTGCAATCTCTTATAACGTCGCATAGGGCGAGTTTGACTTCATCACTCGCTGTAAGCTCGCCGTCCTTATACGGGAGAATATAGAGTTCGGCTCCGGTTACCTCCGCCGCAGCTATTGCCTCATCCTGCTTCTGGCTCGCGTACTCTTCCGCCGATCTCCTGGGATGCCCTTTCTCACCCAGCGTCATATGACATATGGCTACTTTCCTTCCGAGGTTCTTGTGATGCGCCAGCGCAAGGCCGGCAGAGGCCTCTACATCACCTGCGTGGGCGCCGATAGCCAGAATGTCAACTTTGTTGTTTTTCACTGTGCTAACCAATAACCTTTCTCAAAAACCACATACCTCCGTGTCAGAATTCGCGCCTCCCTCTTTAGAATACGCTTCCATGCCGCGCAACAATTCCTCAAGGTGAAGAGCCTCGATCCAGCCCGAAGAGGCTCTCTGCGTTTGCCGAGGTCATCTGTGCGATATCGTCCAGGGTTCTGTTCTTCACTTCCGCTACCTTTTCGGCTACAACGCGAACGAGCGCCGGCTCGTTTCTTCTGCGGCTGCGGAACGGCTCAGGAGTAAGATAGGGAGCGTCCGTTTCGACTAATAATCGGTCTTCGGGCACTCTTCGCACTACCGCTCTCAGCGTCTCGTTTTTTCCGAAGGTGACCGGCCCGGCTATTCCGATGTGGAAACCGAGTTCCACAACCTTGAGCGCGTAATCGACATCACCGGAGAAACAGTGCATAACGCCTCCCGCGGCAGGTGTACCGACATCGAGAATGACTCGGAGCGCGCTCGGCCCGGCGTCGCGGTCGTGGATTATCACTGGCAGGCCGAGTTCCCCGGCCAGCGCAAGCTGCGCCCGAAACGCCTCCTCCTGGACGGGCCTTGGAGACAGGTCTCGGTAGAAGTCCAGCCCCATCTCGCCGAGAGCGACTACTTTGGGATGCTGAGCCAGCTCCCGGATTTCCGCAAGCGCGCCGGCGTTCATTTTCGCGGCATCGTGCGGATGGATTCCGACAGCCGCCCACACACCGCCGTATCGCTCGGCTATTTGGACGGCCCGGCGGCTCGACGGGATGTCGAACCCTGGGCAGATGATCTTCTTTACTCCCGCCTCCGCCGCTCGTTCGACCGCCCCATCTATGTCATTTCTGAACTGCCTATCATTGAGATGGGCGTGAGAGTCAACAATATAAGTCATCACAGGCTCCGCAGCCGCTCGGTCAGGAAGTCGTCAATAGCATCGTTCACCACATCGTGGCGCGAATAAAAGCAGAAGTGCTCGCAGTCCTCTATGACTTCGAGAGCCGTGTCCTGGATGAGATCGTACAACTCCTGTGCGCATGACTGAAGAGGAGCGCAGTCCTTCGCGCCGACCAGGATGAGTGTAGGCGCCTCTATCCTGGACAGCCAGAGGACCGAGTCAAACTGCTGGACCAGCCTGATGCGTGTGTCCAGAGTGCCTTGAGCCAGCTTCGCGCTGCGCGCTGCAAGCCACTCCGATCCATCGACATCCTCCGGCACAGGCGGGGGCTTAAACCGAAACAACCGGCTGAGCAGCGACCGAAAAGGAGTCTCCAGTTCAACCGGGCCGGGGCAGAGCCATTCAAGCAGAATATGGGCGGGCACATCCGGCAGTCTTGGGAACGCCGACATCAGCACAAGCGCGCGGGTGCGCGGCCGGTGCAGAGCCGCGAACCTCTGCGCCACCATAGCTCCAAACGAATGTCCAGCAATCACAGCGGAATCGATCTTCAGTGCAGAGAGAAGGCGCGCTAAGTCTTCGGCGAGGACGTCTACATTGTGCGCTGCGGCGTTTTGCGCCGGCCTCAGTTCGTAGCTTATGACTCTATAGCTCCCCCCAAGCCCGGTGAACTGGTACTGGAACCACTCTTTAGTTCCCACCAGTCCTGGGATAAACACGATGGGTAGCCCGGTTCCGGCTTCTTCGTAAGCCACTCGCATGCCATCGATGTCTATGGTGGGCAATTTCGGCGCTACCTCGCTAAAGGGGATTTTTACCCGGTCCGAACACATTTATTCTACCGCTTTGACAGCCGCATGTCAAGAACGGTTGAGCTCCCAAATCCTCGATTCCGGGGATGATGTGTATATCCGTTTACATTTGGGGGATGATTTTGACCGAGCGGATGTCCTCCTACGTGGTCTTTTCCTATTTTGCCGGCCTATCCCAAGCCACTTCACCCACAGCTTCGTCTGTCGCGCTGGTCACTTCCGCCCGGCCGGGCTCTCATATTTGCTTGACGAATCGGTAGTTAGATGCTATACTAAACCTGTCGTGGGGCCATAGCTCAGCTGGGAGAGCGGTTGGCTGGCAGCCAATAGGTCAGGGGTTCGAATCCCCTTGGCTCCACCATACAATAACTTCCCAGCTCTGCCTGACCGCAGCAAGCCGCCAGTAGATCAATCTCTCGATCCTGGTCTTCTCCTCGCTCAGATACTTGAGCGTCCCGTTGCTCAAGACCCTCTTTGTCTGCCCACACCTCTACACGCACCCACGGTCTTAATGGTGGTTGACGCAACTGGAAATTCGTGCGTATAATCTGTTACGACAGCATCCGTCTTCTTGCGTGGCGCCGGCTGTGTTTAGGAACTGGCTCATGCGGGAACTTATCCGTGGAGTAAGTCGTATCTCTTTACGTCAAAATATTTGTCATTTCTTTGGAAAAATTAACAGTGTATTGAAGGAGGCTGACGATGGCCAAAAGGAAGCAGGATCGCATAACTGAACAACCGCCAGCCACGTACGTCGAAGAAGTCGAAGAAGAGGAATCCCATTTTTACGAAGAAGCTGTTAAAGATAAGACCTTTCTTCTGGCTTCCATCGTAGAATCTTCCGATGATGCGATTATCACCAAGACATCGAAAGGCATCATCACTTCATGGAACAGCGGCGCGGAGCGGATTTACGGATATCCCGCCAGGGAAGTACTGGGCAAGCCTATCTCTATCTTGATTCCTCTGGGCCATACCGACGAGGTGCCCGGGATTCTGGAACGCATTAAGCGTGGGGAGAGCATTCACCATTATGAGACTGTTCGCCAAAGGAAAGACGGCGGGATCATCAATGTGTCGGTGAGCATCTCACCAGTCAAGGACAAGCAGGGAGAGCTCATCGGCGCTTCGACCATCGCGCGAGACATCACAGCGGACGTTGCGAGCCGAAAGCAAGCCGAGGAGCAACTGGCTGCCGCTTCCCAGTATGCCCGAAGCCTTATCGAATCCTCCCTGGACCCTCTGGTCACGATCAGCGCCGATGGAAAGATCACGGACGTAAATGAGGCCACGATCAAGGTCACAGGCGTTCCTCGTGAAGATCTCATCGGGACGGACTTTTCCAACTACTTCACTGAACCGGAGAAGGCGCGCGAAGGTTACCAGCAAGTTTTTGCTATGGGCTTTGTTACTGACTATCCCTTGACTATCCGCCACAAGGACGGCCAGCTAACAGACGTTCTCTACAATGCCAGCGTCTACAGGGATACTCGAGGTGAAGTCCAGGGCGTCTTCGCCGCCGCCCGTGATGTGACGGAGCAGAAGCAGTCTTCTCAGTATGCCCGAAGCCTGATCGAGGCCTCTCTGGACCCTCTGGTCACTATCAGCGCTGATGGAAAGATCACCGATGTTAATGAAGCCACGATCAAGGTTACAGGCGTCCCTCGCGAAGAGCTTATCGGCATGGACTTCTCCAACTACTTCACCGAGCCGGAGAAGGCGCGTGAAGGTTACCAGCAGGTCTTTGCCAAGGGGTCTGTCATCGACTATCCCTTGACTATCCTCCATAAGGACGGCCAGCTTACTGATGTTCTCTACAATGCCAGCGTCTACAGGGATACTCGAGGTGAAGTCCAGGGCGTCTTCGC
>JACPPP010000005.1 GCA_016190935.1 Armatimonadota bacterium
ATGTTACCGGCAAATGCCGGACATCACGTTTATTTGCCAGGTCACTGGCATGTCCCAACACCTGGTGAAACAATATCTCGACATAATCCAAAAATATGAGCCTATACTCTTGACAGGCAATATTGCATAAACTGCGGGGACGATGGCCGGGACGGAGCCCGGCCACTACTCGGGGGCCGGGGCTTAATTCTGCGGAAACCCCGGCCTTCAGCATGGTCAAGCGGCGCGGTCTTTCCGCTGGTCCGCCGAAGACCTCTTGTCGCCGTTTCTTTTTGCTCGCGAACTGCTGCCGGCAGTCGCGAGCTTGTCCGAGTTGCCCTTATCGTCCGACCCAGCATTGTCCTCGTCGGCCGTGCTGCGATACCGATAAGCATAGCTATAGTAGCTATAGTAGCCCTGAGAGTGGACATCCATCTTGTTGAGCACTCCACCGATCAGCGGAGCGTCAACTTGATCCAGAACGCGCAGCGCCAGAAGCAGGTGGGGCTTCAGCGTCTCGCCCATCGACGCAACCATCACCAGCCCGTCCACCAGGGTGGAGATCACCTGAACATCGCTCAGTCCGACACTCGGCGGGCAATCTACAACGACCATATCATACCGCTCCGCAACCTGCCGGAAGAACTGGCGGCTGTGCTCTGAACTCAGGAACTCGGCGGGATTGGGCGGGATTGGGCCGGAAGGCAGACAGTAAAGATTCTCCACACTGGTAGAGACGACCGCATCCTCAAGTGGCACGGCGCCGGTCACGACGTTTGAGAACCCCACGTCGCGCGAGACATTGAGAATCTTATGCAAGCGAGGTCGGCGCAGGTCGCAGTCAACCAGGAGCACTCTTTTGCCGTCCATTGCTATCGCCATCGCCAGATTGCTGGCAACTGTAGACTTTCCCTCGCTCGGACCCGAACTCGTTACGGCCAGGAGCCTCATATCCCGGTCTACAGCGGAGAAAGCGATATTGTTGCGAAGAATCCTGAAGCTCTCCAACAGCACAGGGTCACGCCCCCTATTGCTGATGATCCTTGCGTCGATCTTCTGAATCATCGGCACAACGGCCAGCGTCGGAACACCGCTCACGTCCTCGATGAACTGCTGATCGTTCAACCTCACATCAAGACGCTCAATGGCTGCCGCCGCTGCAACGGAAACCATAGCCGCTAACAGCATGAAAAGCACGATATTCTTCTTTACATTGGGATATGCCGGTACGCTCGATGGCAGAGCCTGGGAGATCATCTGCCCCTTCGGAACTACCGACCTTTCACTTATCTGAAGAGCATAATACTTCTGGGAGAGCATACGGAAAGTCTCTCGCAGCAGCGCTACCTTTTCTACAAGGTTCGCCAGCACTCGCTCCTGCTCAGGCAGCGCCTCAAACTCGGCTTTCCGCGCGTTAAGTGTTCTATTTAGAGACTTCACGCGCGAAGTGAGAGCTGCAGTGGCAGCCAGGTTCTCCGAGTATCTCTTGAGGACGGCATCTCGGATCGGGTTCCGCGCATTGGTCTCGGCGCTGACTATCGTCTCCGCGACCTGTCCCAGCCGTGTTTGCTCATCCCGTATCTGTGATTCGAGATTCTTGATCTCGCGTGATTGCGGCGTATACTTCTGGAGCATGGCCGAGCGCTGGCTGTAGAGTTGGTCGATCCTCGCCACAGCATCGACGAATCGGGGATTTTTGGTTACAGTTGCGCTGGTCACCACATTCTCCTGCTGCCGGGCGAGGTCTTCCTCTATAGCCTTAGTCTCTGTGCGGCTGGATTCAAGCTGCGCCAGGGTGTTATCGTTCTCTATACGCAAACGGGCTATGTGTTCCGCGCCCTCACTCAACTGGGTTTCCGGGGCAATCAGCCCCGTCTTCTGTTTGAACTGCGACAGCCTCTCATTTGCCAGGACAAGCTCCCGCTCGACAGCGGCCATCTCTTCCTTGACGTATTTGCGGACCTGATTAGTAGCCTGGCAGTTTTTGCTCAAATCCCTATCAAAGTAGGTGCCGGCGATGCTGTTTGCGAGCTCCGCCGCAGCCTGCGGCTGATACGCGCGTCCGGTTATTGCTATTACATCCGTATCCTTTTTCGCAGCAACCCTATACGCCCAGCCGGGCATCTCAGTGCTCCGAAATCCTGCGGAACGCAGCTTTGGGCTAAGACCCTTGAATGCCTCATTGAGCACGTCCGGGCTTGAGATGACCTCCACCTGGGTGTCTACCGACCTGCTCCGCGTCAGCGCGCGCAGATCGTCCATCAACCGTATCTCGTCACCCATATTCGACGGACTGCTGCTGCCTGCCACAACAACTATCTTCGTGGTGGACTCGTAGACCGGCCTTCGAGTTAGCGTGTGGAGCAGACCGAGCGCGAACACCAGCAGAAATGTCGCAATGACTATCCGCCGCCTGCGGAACAATATCACGCGGTATTCGTGCAGGTCTACCGCTGTCCAGTCCTGGTCAGCCTGGCGCTGAGAAGCAGCCGTAATCTGCGCGGCCTCGTGAGATCGTGCTTTCGATTTGTCTATGTTGTCTCGTACCATTGTTTTCCTTCTTTAACGGGCAAATGGCCCGACAAAGATGCCAAGTGAAGCTACAGAACGCATAATCACATCCCAATCCGGCCTGCTGGTCTCGGGAACATACACAACATCCCCCGGCTTTATTTCAGGATTCTGGGACACATCGCCCTTCTTGAGGAACCCTCGCAGATCGAACACCGTTCTCTCCTGTTTGCCGTTCTCCGTGCGGATCACCGCTGCCGAAGCGCCACCGCGCCTAATGTCAACTCCGCCTGCGAGACCAACGGCGTCAGCCAGCGTCATTACGTGTCCGTCGGGAAATGGGTAAACGCCGGGATTCTTGACGAAGCCCAGCACGGCGACGCGCAGGGTAGTCTCCGGCACGACCACCAGGTCGCCCGATTGCAAGGCCACCTTCTCAGCCTGCTTGCCGCCGACCAGCGCGGGCGTGAGGTCCACGACTCGCGACCGCCCGGAAAGGCAAGTTACCGTGACACCGCTTACAGCCGCATCCCCGAGCACACCTCCGGCCAGAGCAAGCGCCTCCAGGACCCCGGCGTCCTGCCTTCTCAGCTTGTACGCCCCCGGATTCTTCACCTGACCCATCACATAGACGGATATCATCTCACCCTGGTCGATAGTCAGCACGTCCCCGCTCTCAAGCAGCAGGTTTGAGGCGCCGGAGCCGCGGACAACGTCCGCAAAGTCAACCGTTTGCCGAGTTCCTGTCCTGGTTCTCAAGATGATTGCCTTGCACTCCGCCGGGTCGATCTCGTCATCCAATCCACCCGCTGCGGCCACCGCTTCCGTTATCCGCCAGCCCGGCTTTAGCTCCTGGGTGCCGGGATTCTTGACCGCGCCCATGACATAGACCCGCTGTATCCGCGGGCTGCGCAGCGCCACCGTCACCTCCGGGTCCCTGAGCCGCGCGCTCAGCAGCTTCGTCAACTGGTCCGCAAGCTCATCGAGCGTCTTGCCCGCGGCATCGATGGTACCAGCCCCGGGCAGGTTCAGAAGCCCATCATTGGGAATATAATACTCCCCTGAGAACTCAGGATGCCCTATGATGCTGACCGCGACGGTATCCTCAGGCCCCAAACGGTAAAGAGAAGGACTCTCCGCCGCAATCGCGCCTGCTTGCATACCTATGACCAGTGCTGTCAACAGGATACATCTTGATAGTTGTAATACCTTTATCATTTTTCAGTAACTCCCCTAGAAAAAGCTGTCAGCTTTCAGCCGTCAGCCGTCAGCTACAACGACTGATCGCGCGCGATCTCCGAATCGCGTGCGAAACAGAAAGGTGCGATTTGAAATCGCAGGGATTCTGTTTCGGGTGCGATGATGATATCGCACCCGATCATGGC
>JACPPP010000043.1 GCA_016190935.1 Armatimonadota bacterium
CCGCCCTTCCCATACCATCCCTTAACAACACGAAAGCGATAAACCCAAAGCTGTCGGTTTGCACAGACTATACAACCTATAAGGAGATTAGACGTCGGAGTCTGGCATACCTTCTTGGTTCCGGCTCCGCCGGGTTAGGGGGATACGGAACCTGGTTCGCCGGGACCGCTGAGGACTGGAAAGGCCGGATCGACTGGGCGGCCAAGAACAGACTTAACCAGTTTCTTGTGAACGGCAATCCTGCTCCGGCTATCTTCATGAAGAAGGTTCATGCGCGGCTGGGAATATCGCCCGATCCAGTCCCGACCGCCAGGGACAAGGCAGAGGTCGAACTCTATCACGAGATACTCAGCTATGCCCGAAAGCTCGATATCGATGGCCTCTCCTGCCTCGCCATCGCTCCGGTGGCAAGTGACGGATTCAGGAAGAAGTTCCCAAATGCAAAATATGTCCAGACGTCGTGGCTCGATTTGAGCGCTCCCGTCTATCATATCTCTCCGATGGATCCTTTGTATAAAGAGTTCTATAAGACTGCTGCCCAGGTCTGGCGCGAGATGTTCCCGGAGAGCGGCCATGTCTATTATGGCGGCGGGCCTTATTCCGAGACCAAGTTCCACAATATCGGCCGCGAGGAGACGGAGCGGATACTGATCGAGTCGAACAGCGTGTATATGCAAGCCGTTCTTGAAGCCGATCCGAAGGCAGTTGTGCAGATGTCCGGCTGGTGCTGGGCGTTCGATCCGGGCGGGTTCTGGACTGAGAAAGTAACTACTGAGCTGTTCAAAGGCATCCCTCAGGACAACTACATTATATGGGACCTGGTTTGTGACGCCAACCCGCAATATCAGACAAAGAAAGTGAACTACTGGTTCGGCAGGCCGTGGATGTTCGGAGTCCTGCACTCTTACGGCGGCGATGATGAAATACATGGTGATCTGGCGGGGACGCTGAAGCGGGCTATCGACGTGGTGAACGACCCGAAGGCCAGGAACTGCGTGGGATTCGCACAGACCGCAGAACTGTTCGGCTACAGCATGCTTTATCAAGACTTCCTTTGGCAGGTCGCCTGGGACCCTCGAAAAGTCGATGTTGACAGCTACCTGAAAGACTTTGCCTCTCGCCGGTACGGCGCTGAGGTCGGGCCTAAGCTGGTTCCGCGTCTTATGAAGCTTGCGGATACGGTCTACGGGCCCAGGGGAGGCTCGCGCGAGCTTCACCAGCACCGGCCGTATCTTGAGAACTGGGCCCCGCGGTGGGACTTGGCCTGGGGCATACTCTCGCCGCCGGAGTCGATCAAGACGGCCAATGTGTTGGAGGGGTTCCTCAAGGCTCTGCTCGCCCACGAGAAGCAGCTTGGGGAGGAGAAGGTCCATCAGAATGATCTGGTGGATTTCACCCGGCAGTACATCACGGAGGTGGCGAACGTGCGCCGTATCTGCATGGACGGCGCGTTTGTCGAAGGTGACATCAAGCGCTTCGACACGGAGGTCAGGCTGTACAACGAACTGCTCGACCAGATGGAGAGTGTGCTTTCTGCCAGGCCGGAGTACCGCGCGCAGCACATTTCGGACCTTCAGGAGACGAATCCGTTCGGTCCCAAAGACGGCGGCCGGGGCCTTCGCGACGGCGGGCTGACCTTCGCTGTCTCCGTGCCGGGCATAATCGACTATCAGGCCAGGGGGATGTATGAGCTTTTGAAGTTCTATGATCGGCCAAGAATAAACGCTTATACCAATTACCTCAGAGATCGGATGACGAAGGACGTGCAGTCGGCTCCGCCAGATGAGTTGGATAATCTCTACGTTCCGTTAGAGCGTCGTTGGGTGGAAGAGGGCTTCGATAAGAACGACGCGAAACCGTACGTGGGTTCCGCAGTCGAGGCATGTCGCGCCGCAGCGGACGTGGCATCCCGCATTTGCGCGATGTCCTGGGAGTCGAAGTCCTCGGTCCCGGAGGGGTTCGAGATGATGCAAAATATCGGAATCGGGCACTGTGTCGAGGCATCGTCTGTGCTCAATTCATCCTTTGCGCTGGCAGGCGTATCCGACGGCAGCCCGGCGTGGGGTACCGGCTGGGCCTCCGAAGGCGTGCCCGTAGGAGGTACTATCCCGGAGCAGTGGCTTCTGTTCGATTTTGAACATCCGAGGAGCGTAGCGGCCGTCCAGTATTTTATCGAAGACAGCCCCATCGGGGCGGCCGCAAGTCGGTACTGCAAGGACTATGTTGTGGAGGTCTCAGACGACAAGAAATCCTGGCGAATAGCAGCCACAGGAACTTTCCCTCCAGGAGCGACCACACCAAGGGCCAGCCTGCCCGTCATACGGCTGGAGCCTACGGTAAATACACGTTACCTCAGATTTCGCATGCTGAACTCCTACGTAGGCAACATCATTGTGGTGGGGGAGCTTGCAATCTGGGGCCGGTAGAGAGCTATGGGGTTATATCAATTGTTAGATCGCCGGGGATATGTATCCCCGGCGGGCGTGTGGTGGATATTTATCCACTACCTGAACCGCGGAAGCGCGGAATGGAATGGAGACGCGGAATTTCAGCCTATTGATGGGGGGATTTTTCCTCTGATGGGGAGGGATTTGGAATCCCTCCCCATCACATTCCGTATCTCAGTCTCCTTCCGCGTCTCCGCGGTTCAGGAGGCAGAATAAACAACGGACAAATGTCCGAGACACCTGGGCCATGGATGAATATCCACGGCCATCGGGGACGTGAAAGTGATCAGTCGGGGACGCGATAGTCGATGAATCGCATAGCTGGCAACATAGATGATGAACTGGCGGAGCTTGTGAGATGGTCTTGAGTACTTCCTACTTGAACCCGAACCCCGGCTGGCGGCTATGGGATGCCGCTCGGCTCAACGGGGTGGTTATGATGCCGGGCGGATTGGAACTTGTTATCGAGTTCCGCCACAGTCCGACTGGTGATATTCTTGGCGCTGTAAAGAACGATGACGTTGTCGAGTTCGGCCCTTACGCGATTGATGGTTCGTACGCCAGGCTCGACTTCAACTGGCGGGGTTGGCGAATAAGGCTCGAATACGCGTGCGATGGCGGGCTGCTAGCCTGCCGCTGTAGCTCGGCTGAAGCGGACTGCCCTATTAGCGTGGCAGCCCGCATTGAGCCATCCATCACGCCTGGTCAGCCTCCCGTGCGTCTCATCGGACCTCGTGGAGAAGTGGAGACGCTTCAGCTTCCTGAAGGAGGCTGCGTGGCAGCAGGTCCCTGGGATGAAAAGGTGAGCCTGGACCGCTTACTTCGGTTCATAGAGGAAAGACGGCTCTTAGCGATTAACGAGGAGAAGCAGCACAGCGACGGCTGGATTGGAATAGAGCGGACGATAATGTGGCAGACGATCTACAGCTCGGAGATCGAAAGGGCTTACACTCCAGTTGGCAGAGACGTGTGCGAACACTGGGGAGGTTACGTGCTATTCAGTTGGGACGCGTTCTTCGCGGGACTTCTCTCGTCGCTTTTCAGCCCTGAGCTTGCCGAGGCGAATGTGCGGGCTATGCTCGATGCCGCTATGCCGAACGGGATGGTGCCTAACATGAGATCGACGAAAGCCACCTCTTATGACCGCTCCGGCCCGCCGGTGGGAAGCCACTGCGTGTGGGAGATCTACAAGCGGACAAAGGACAAAGGATTTCTCGAAAGAACATTCGATGGCCTATTGGCCTGGCACAGATGGTATGGGGCCACTCGTGACGGAAATGGCGACGGCCTGCTCGAATATGGATCGTCCCCGAAATACGGTCCGGAAGGCTCATTTTGCCTCCAGGGAGCGAAGTTCGAGTCCGGCCTGGACAACAGCCACACGTATGACAACGCCACCTTCAACAGCGAGACTGCTACGATGGAGCTTGTGGACGTCGGCTTAAACAGTCTCTGGGCACATGACGCCGAGTGTCTGGCTTTCATAGCTCTTGAATTGGGCCGTTCCGAGATTGCACACGAGCTTATGGCCGAATACAACCAGACGAAGTCACGGATGAACGATCTGCTGTGGAGCGAATACAGAGGCATATACCTCAACAGGCACTGGAACGGCAAGTTCAGTGAAGAGTTGTCCCCTACGCTTTTCTACCCACTTCTCGCCGGAGCGCCGAGCCGGGACATGGCCTTGCGGATGATCAGAGAGCACCTGTTGAACGAGGAGGAGTTTTGGGGAGAATATGTAATCCCAAGCACGCCGCGAAACCATCCAGCTTTTCACGACGGCGACTATTGGCGGGGAAGGATTTGGGGGCCGATGAACTACCTCGTCTGGGCCGGGCTGAAGAGGATGGGCTTTGAAAGAGAGGCAGGGCTGCTTGCCGAAAAGAGCCTCAACCTTTTCTTGAGGGGGTGGAAGGAACGAACACATTGTTATGAACACTACAGCCCGATAGACGGCACAGGATGGATCGATACACGCGGCGGCGCCCACCAGTCTTTCCCGGCCTACTTTTGGGGTGGTCTGCTTGCATTCTTGTCGGTTGCAAGACTATCATAGCTCATCTTCGAAAGCCTTGCAGCTTCGAGAGCATCCCCTTTTAGGACTTCGTGCATATACTTGAACGACTCGAACTCGACCGAGAGCCAGCCGGGGTAGTCGATATCGTCCAATGCTGCAAAGAACTCCTGCCAGTTGATGGCGCCCTCACCCAGAATCGGAAAGAGGAAGTCGCGTCCGAACGCTCCCGGTCGGCCTACGGCGTCCTTTACGTGTACCAGGCATATTCTTGACGAAAGCTGCCGTATGGCACAGGCGATGTCGTTGTCATGGATGAGGAAGTGGGAGGGGTCCATCGTAATGCCCAGGCTCGGGCTTTGAACCCTCCTGAGAAGCTCCATAATCGAGTAGTAGTCGTGGACGAGGCTGCCGGCTATAGGCTCAAAGGCAATCGTGACGCCCATTGATTCCGCAGTGGAGATAATAGGTTCCATGGTTTTCTCGAGAGTCTCCCATGATTTCCTCCAATCAGGGCACGCGGGTCTCCACCATTCATCGGATGGAACAGACCCGGAAAGCACTGGCCCTGATGCAATGTTTACTACTTTTACTCCGGCACCGCAAGCGGCTTTTATGAACTCGCAGGTATCGTTGGCCTGTTTCTGCCAATTATCGGGACTCACGAGATTCCTCAGAATCACGAGGTCGGTCACCTCGATCCCCGCATTCCTCGTTGCCTTAACAGCCATATCGAGCCGAGAGCATGCCTCCGCACCCGTGCCGAAGCAGGTCTCTTTCCACTCTACGCCTTTGTAGCCGAGCTTTGCCAGGTCCTCGCATACCCGGGTCACCTCTTCCTTGCTCTCAAGGCCCTCGAACCAGAACCCACTGAACCCTACCTTGTTTCTGTCAAACAAGCTTTCACAACCTTTCGCTTAACCCGGCATAGCCGGAACAATCTTTTTGTCTACGGAAACACTGAAGGGAGAGGTAACAGGTAACAGAGTGTCTTCCCATGCCCCATGCCCCATCTAATCCTTTATCGTATCTCCGCCTATGCGCGGGCAGAAGACAATGAAAAATGAAAAGTGCAAAATGAAAAATGCAAAACGGCTTTGACTCACAGCATCGACAGGCTTTCTATGGAGTGCGGGAGCGGCTTAGCTCCCGCTTTCTCTTACGCTGTAATTACAGTTGTAGCTC
>JACPPP010000048.1 GCA_016190935.1 Armatimonadota bacterium
AGGATTGTCCATGCGCAAAGTAAGAGAGATATTGAGACTGAGGTTCGAGGCGGGTCTGTCGACTCGCGAGGTGGCACGCTCGTGCAGGGTCTCGTGTTCCACGGTAAGTGAATATGGCATCAGGTTCAAAGAGGCGGGGCTAGTCTGGCCTCCGCCCGAAGATATGGACGATGCCACATTAGAGCGCCTTGTCCGGGCGAGGATCGAGGAACGTCCCCGGCTTCGTCCGATGTCCGACACTGAGCATCTCATCAAGGAGATGAAACGCTCGGGGGTCACTCTGCATCTGTTGTGGCTGGAGTATAGGGAAGATAATCCCGACGGCTACGGTTACACCCAGTTCTGCCACTTCTATCACGAGGCGAAGAGTAAACTCGATGTGACGGCTCCGCCAGGAGCATAAGGCGGGCGAGAAACTCTTCACCGACTACGCGGGCGACACGCTCACACTCACCGACCCGATACTACTTCGGGGAGTGGAAAACGGCGAAGGTTGCCATCGATCATCACATAGCCCTCGACAAACACTTCTATTCGGTGCCATTCCAGTTCACGGCGGCACAGGTCGAGGCCAGGCTCACCGCCACCACCGTCGAGATATTCCACAAGGGTCGCAGGATCGCGACTCACATCAGAAGCTATCGAGAGGGTGGCTTCACGACCAATCCGGACCACCGTCCGCCGAAACACCAGAAGCATCTGGAGTGGACGCCCGAGCGGATCGCTTCCTGGGCAGAGACTACTACCAGAACTCCGCCGCAAGAGATGAGCAGCCTCTGAAGCGTAACGGTACGCTTCGAGATGAAAAAGAGAGGAAATGAAGATGCCCACTCCACGCAAATACGACAGCCCAGCGGCGAGGCAGGCGGCATATCGCGCGAGGCGGGCGGCAGCTATCCAGCGTTCCTCACGAGGCTGGAGCGGACGGACATGTTGATTATAGACGACTGGGGGATGTATCCCTTGGACGCGGAGGCAGCAAGAGACATCTTCGAGATACTCGAAGACCGCGCCGATCGAGGCTCCACACTGATCGTCAGCCAGATCCCAATCGAGAACTGGTATGACATCATCGCCGTGCCGACCATCGCCGATGCGGTTCTCGACCGCCTGGTCCACAACGCCTACCGGATCGCGCTGACGGGGGAATCCATGAGGAAAAAACTATCGCCATTGACCGAGACTAACGACTAAGCTAATGAAGAACGCTGACATCAACATCATCTAAGGGTGAATCCGACATATTCTCCTCCAGAGGGATAAGAGATCTCCTCATAGGGAGAATACGACAGATGGGTCAGACGTACCTCTTTATCGTGAAAATATTATGATAATATCACTGCATGCTTGCTTCGGTCACAAACCGAACCGCGAAATGCGAGACTAGCGGGCCGACATGGTGTGGGGACCGAGCCATCAGCGAGTTTTCACATGCCGCATGTCTCCTACCAACACCCGCTCACAGCTTTAGCGTGCTGCCTCATTTGGGTATATGCTTGAGCGGAGGAGATATCTATGCCGGTGGAGAAGAGATATGTCAGTCGTTGGTGGGCGGTGCCGCTCAGGCTGTATATGGCGGCGGTCTGGCTGAACGGTGGCATTGAGAAATTGAATCCTTCGTTCGGCGGGATTCGCGGGATAGTCAGAGTGATGGCGGAGGGCGATGCTGCCCATCCTGGAGGCAACCCGATAGAGCCGTTCCGCCGGTTCCTGCTCGACATCGTTCTGCCGAACTGGCAGGTCTTCGGCGCTCTGATTACGCTTAGCGAACTATTCGTCGGGATCATGCTGCTGCTGGGAGTTCTGACGAGGCTCGGTGCGCTCATCGGAATCTTCCTGTTCATCACCTACTGGATGGGCCGCGGATACTTGGAATGGGCATTCGTTTATCCCGCTCTGATAGCCGCACAAATCGCCATCATCTGGACACGTGCAGGGCGCACGTTGGGACTCGACGCCCGGCTTTGGAGGATGCGGCCGCGGTGGCCGCTTTGGTGACAGACATGGAATTTGCAGAGGACACTGAGGGAAGAACTCCGGTGGCCGTATTCGCTTTTCTGCGGATTTTACTCGGAGCGATGTGGATTTATGAGGCCGCAAGGGGGGTTCCCTGGGCGGTGCCTGCCGCTGCCGCAGGAATCCTGCTTCTGATTGGCGCACTGACTCCTCTCGCCGCTATTCTCGGCGCGGTTACTGCGCTCGTGGTTCTGCAGCGGGCCGGCCCGGTCGAAGCGTGGGGCAACTGGGTCTGGCTTCACTGGCTCGTCATATTGATGCACCTGCTTGTAGCGGGCACTAGAGCAGGTCGCGTAGCCGGGGTCGATGCATGGCTTGCCGCCAGGAGGTCCAGGTGGCCGATACAGTAGATTCCGCCCTGGTTATAATGGCTAAAACGCCGATGCCCGGCGCTGTCAAGACGCGGCTCTGTCCACCGATCGACTCGAAGCTGGCAGCAGAGTTTTACTTCTACATGCTGAAGGACAAGATATCTCAAGCCCTGTCTGTGCCGAATGTGGAAGTGTTTCTCGCGCTTCCCGAAGATTCCGAGGATGAAAAGTGCAGAGAGATAGCTGGCGGCTGCAGGCAACTGTCCCAACACGGCGATGACCTCGGTGAGCGACTCTGTGCGTGCGCTCAGGCCGTTTTCGATATGGGATACGCCAGGGTCCTTCTCGTTGATAGCGACAGCCCGACCCTTCCGCCGCTTTACTTCGCCAGAGCCGTTTCTATGCTCCGGGACGAACGCCGTCAAGTCATAATCGGTCCGACGAGCGACGGCGGATACTATTTGATCGGCCTTTCGAGCCCGTGCAGAGAGATTTTTCGGGACATACCGTGGAGCACCTCCGATGTGCTGGCCCGAACGCTTGAGCGCGCCGCGGACTCGGACATTGAGGTAGCGCTTCTGCCGGAATGGTATGACGTAGACACCGAAGCTGATCTGGACAGACTCGTGGCGGAGCTTTCGGATTCGTCTAACGCGCTTTTGGCTCCCAACACCGCAACCTGGCTTGAAGGATGGAAGCAGCGGCGAGAATGAGCGGCGGGCCGTACTCCACAACTTGCAGCCAGGCCGGCCAGCCGTAGAGAGGAAGGAGATAACTCAGGCCCACTGTCCCTGTGAGAAGCAGCCAGGATCGGCTTCCTATACCAATTGCCGAAAAATCGACCGCTCGCAGTTCCGCCATCCTGAGCCTGTCGAAGGAGGCGGAACTGCTCGATCCATAAGCAACCGGTACTAGAAAACACAGAAACGGCGCCGTCCAGGTGAGATACCACGGGTAGACCGTAGGAGAGAGCAGAAAAACGGCCGCAAGCACTGTGAAGACGCTCTGAAAGACACGCTCCGGCTCCTTTCTTGCTGCGAGACGAAGCGAGATTCCAACCAGGCACACAAGCGACAGCAGCTTTGCAGCCATCTGGTGCTGTGCGGTTATGAGGCTCAGGCCTGAGTCAAGGAGTGGGAATATGCTTCCGTTGCGATACCAGTTGCCAAGGTAAGCGAGCGAACCTAAGAAGAGGTTTTGGTTTGCCGACAAGAACGGGGTATAGAGCAACAGAGCGATAGCGGCAGCCGCGATCATGGCCCGGCCTCCGCCGACCCTGACGACAACTGGGATCGCCGGAATGGGATATGGCTTTATCAGGCAGGACGCGCCGATCAGCAAGCCGGAAAGAACCCCTCTCCGCCGGAAAACGGCGCACAGGGAGGCAAACAGAAGCATCACTCCGACTATATCCTGATGGCCCGCTCCGGCGAACTCTGTAACAATAAGCGGGCTCCAGGCGTAAAGGATGACGCTCCCGCCCGGCAAGCGCAGCGCGCGGAGCACGAGAAGTATCAGCAGAATCAGCAGGAGATCGCACAGGACGAAGAATGCCTTTAGAGCGAGCACCGATTCGCCGAACAGCTTGTAATTCGCAAAAAAGATGATCTGAGAGGTGGGAGGATATGGCGTGTTCGTGCCGCGGTAGGAGACGCGGTTCCAGTTTGCGTTGCGCAGATGGGCAAGTCTCGGGCTGTTCGGGCAGTATTTGTAAGGATTAATACCTGCCGTAGAGACGCGGCCATCCCAGATGTATCTGTAAATGTCCGTTGATATCGTGGGACGCACTGGCAGCAGTGCTAGCCTGAAGATCAAAGCAAAGACGATTACGGCCGCAAGAGTTTGGCGGTCGGTTGAGCGGAGAGCGATCGCTGCCGCAGCGAGGTAGAGCACGAACGCCGCGGAATAGAGTCCGACGTAGAGTCCGAGCGCCTGGGAGGCGCTTGGAATGCGGGCCATTGCTGCGAACACGGCAAGCATTCCTCCGCCCAGCGCGCATAGTATTCTAAGTATCCTAAGCATGTTCATGACGAAGCGTAACCTGAACCACTTTAATCACGACAACACGAAAATCAAAGAAAACACGAAAGTGACAAGTGAGAAGTGTCAAGTGTAAAGTGCAAAGTCCAGAAGGCGGCTCTCAGCGGCCTCGTCTGCCTTCAGCGTCTCAGCGATTCAGGATGCTTCCGCAGCTAATAACCCTTTCGTGTTTTCTGTTCCTTTCGTGGTTTCGTGGTTAAGAAGCTGTGCGTTTTATAGCCAGAAGGGCCTAGCGACCACAATGTCCAAAGTATCCGTTATCATACCGATTCTAAACGAAGAAGCATCTATAGGGAAGGTTATAGATGCAATACCCAAGAACCTCCCAAGCGAGATCATTTGCGTGGACAACGGCTGCACCGACCGAAGCCCGGAGATAGCGCAGTCAAAAGGGGCGCGTGTAGTCGTGGAGCACCGGAAGGGTTACGGCGCGGCCATGTGGGCGGGCATACAGGCGGTGTCGAATCCCGATACAGTCGTCTTCCTGGACGGCGATTATAGCGACTACCCAGAGGAAATGCCGCTGCTGGTTGACCCCATAGCGCGTGGCGAGGCCGATATGGTCGTCGGTTCCAGACTGCTCGGAAAACGTGAGCCGGGCGCACTGCCTCCACATTCGGTCATCGGCAACTGGATCGCCTCGAGGATGTTAAGGCTCTTCTTCGGAGTAAGGTGCACCGATCTTGGCCCGTTCAACGCGATAGCATACGACAAGCTGCTTGCTCTCGACATGCAGGACAGGCGGTTCGGCTGGCCGATGGAATTGTGGGCAAAGGCCGCAGCAAAAGGCTATAGGATTCTCGAAGTGCCGGTGAGGTATCGCAGAAGGATAGGAAAGTCCAAGATTACCGGCAATTTGTTAAACTCCTGCCGCGCCGGTTGGATGATTACGTCCACATGCGTTAGAATTGCTTTGTGTGAGAAACTCCTGCGGAGGAGATAAATGCCCGTGTCAGATAAACAAACCGAACAATCTACAGCGCCTTTCGAGGGCTCTTTATCAGTTGGCATCGGCCTCACGAACGACTGCAATCTGAACTGCGAGCACTGTTACCGTCCCACCGGAAGCGTCTACCGCCTGTCACTCGACGATGTCCGGGCGGTCTGCGAGCGCCTGCCGGTCGGGAGCATAGGTATGGGTACCGGAGAGAACGCCCTTCATCCACAGTTTGTCGAGATTGTTGACTACCTGCTCAACCGAGGCATAAAGCTCAGTATCGCGTCGAACGGCTACAGCCTGAACAGCATCCCGGATGAATGCCTGAAGGCTTTTCACGATGTGGAGGTGTCTGTCGATTTTCCGACCGAGGAGGAACAGGACCGCTTCCGCGGGACGGGAAACTGGAGAGATATTCACGCCGCTGTCGAGCGCTGCACGGCGATGGGGATTGAAGTCTCGATACTGGCGACCCTGATGAGCACGAACTACGACAAGATGGACGGCCTCGCGCGCCTCGCGCGGTCTCTGGGGTGCAATCTGAGGGTAAACGTATATCAACCCGTGAGGGCCGACAGGTTCAGACTGAGCTATGAACAGTTCTGGGAGGGCTACAGGCGTCTCTTTGGGTCATCGCTCCTGGTAAGCTGCTCTGAGCCGGTTGTCTGCTCAGTGATCGGCCTCGGGCCTGCTGTGTCCCCTTGCGGCCTGCGCAGCGTCAGGATAACCCCGGAACGCCACATTGCGCCTTGCGTCTATTGGCCCGAAAATATGCTTACAATCGACGATCTGAAAAGACTGGGCCGCGACGTTCTCCGGTCGCCTCAGTTCGAACGCGCGCGGGCAATCCCGCCGTCCACTGGTGACTGCCCGTGTCAGGGAGGATGCGCCAGCCGCCGTGCTCTTTCGGGCAATCTGGACGCGCACGATGATTACTGCCCCTGGGTGCGCGGCGACAAGATCGAACTCAGCGTCGAACTCGCTCCCCAAAAGCACCTCACTCGTTCGCAGAACGTTTGCACAACCATAGTCATCTGACTCCAGGCAGCCTATCCACTTAAGGGAAATGCCCCCAAGCGGCAGCAAATTTGACGCGCCAGGCGGTCGGGTGTACAATTGAAGCGTTAGCAAGCTTGTGCCGGGGCGAGAGGAGCGAATGATAAACCACGCTGTGCGCATTGCGCGAACTAGCAGAATTGCGGCGTTTCTCGTCGTTGCGGCTTATATGTGGATAGGCCTTTGGTCCAGCTTCGCGCACGTCCACGGGCTGGCATACCAGCCCGCCGCGCATGAGGTGGTAGACCAGCCAGGTCACGAGAAGCATCACAGCGACTCCCAATGCCCCGCATGCTTGCTTATAAAGTCATCCGCCGCCACAGGCGTCTCTGCCGCTGTATCGGTGACGCTCGTCCCAAGCAGCGGGGCCGTAAAACCACTTGTTACCCCGACGCTCCAAAGCGTAATCACTCCGGATATTCCCCGCGCGCCTCCTGCATAGCCCATTCTGCTGATTCAGATGGGCAGAGTCATCCATGACCCTGCCCCCACGTCCCGCGGACATCCGTGTCCGCCCCCCAAACCTTAGCAGGAGGCATTTCAGATGAAACCAATCAACCTCCTGGCAGGCTTGCTGCTTCTCACAGCAGTGTTGGCCCTGCCGGGAGCGGGCGAGCCCGCAGCTTCAGAGCCGAGCGCGGACGATGCCCAGTCCAGAATACAGGAACTAGAACGCAGAGTTGACGAACTCGAGCGGAAGCTGGAGGAAGTCGAGGCCGGTCAGGATGGGAGGGGATTGAATCCCCTCCCATCGATTGAAGAGCCTGCCCTGACTGAGGAGATTCCCGCGCCTCAGCCGACCGGCTCCGAAAAGCTGCTGCCCGATATTAGTGTAATAGTAGACGCCCTAGGGACTGCAACCTCCAACGGGGGGGACCCGGACCGAAACCAGTTCGTGATACGTGAGACGGAGGTAGCGGTCCAGGGTTACGTATACCCGCAGGTAAGGGGCGATGTCTTCATAGCCTTCGAAGAGGAAGAGCTTCAGGGCCGCGTCGAAGAAGCCTATGCATCTCTACTTCAGATTGGAAACACCGCGCTCAATGCGAATCTGGGAAAGAAGTATCTGCCGCTGGGAAAGAACAATCCGGTCCACCGGGAGAGGTGGCCTTTCGTGACCCAGCCGTTCGTGGTGAGAAACCTGATGAACCCTGAGGAAGGGCTGAGCGGCCAGGGCGCACAGTTGAACTATTTGCTTCCTACGAAGGCGAACCTCTTCGCTCAGATGTCGTTCGGTGTGTGGAAGCCATCGGCTCACGCGCACGAGGAGGACGAACCCGGGGAGGAAGAAGGCTTGGAGCGAGGGCTGGGAGCCGAGGATAGAGTGTATAGCGGCCGGCTGTGGCTCTCCAGACCTGTGGGTGGCTCAGCCGAGCTTGAGCTTGGGCTGAACGCAGCGGGCGGGCCGGGCGAGGAAGAACTCGGACGGCCAAGGACCCGGCTCTACGGAACCGACCTGACCTATCGTGCCTGGCCCGGCGCATATAGACGAATCCTGTTGCAGGGAGAAGCCTGGCGGCATAGGCGCAGCATCCCGGATGCAAACGGATCGAGAGACGGCTACTACGGCCTCGCCCACTACCGTTGGGATAGGTATAACGACGCCGGGGTAAGATACGACTGGTCAGAGCTTCCCGCACCTCAGCCCGGTCACGATTCGGGGCTCTCCGCGTTCTACACCAGATGGCTCAGTGAGACGAGCTTTATCAGACTTCAGGTGACGCGGGGAAAGGACGTTGAGGACGGTGATTTTACCGCCGCTCTGCTTCAGCTCGTCTGGGGCCTCGGCCCTCACGCGCATCAGCTTGAGTAGTGGGCCCTCCGGCCAGAGCTGTGTTCGAGACGGTTTGATGGCCGGGGTTCGATGGCCGGGGATACTGATGACTGATGCCCGGGGATATCCATCCCGTTTGATGTTGATGGCCGGGGATATCCATCCCCGGCCCGGGTGCCGCGGATATTCATCCGCCGGTGCTCTACCGCCATCATCAGATTGTGCAAAACTCAAAAGGCTTAATGGACAAATGTCCAGGGCACGTGCGCCGGGGAGGAATCTCCCCGGCGATGTGCGCCTGTGAGCGTGCATGGCTAGAGAGGTGGAAGTCCTCTTCAGGCATACGCTCTCCGGCCTGTAGCCGACTGTAACTGCGTCAC
>JACPPP010000049.1 GCA_016190935.1 Armatimonadota bacterium
AGTCAACATGATCTCAGTGAGCATGCAGGGAGGATGTGGCTGCGAGAACATGCCCAATCTCAGGATAGACACGAATAATGTCGAATTGGGCGCGCTTATGGCGCCCCGCCCGATGATTATGATCGCCGCAACTGGCGACTGGACGAAAGATACTCCGAAGGCTGAGTACCCGGCTACACGGCACATTTACAGCTTGTTTGGGGCAACTGATAAGGTGACTTCTGTCCAGATGGACGCCGGACACAACTATAACAAAGACAGCAGAGAGGCTGTATACTCGTGGTTTGCTCGTCATCTTCCAAAGAAGCCATCCTCCAAGCCGGTGAAGGAGCAGCCGTTTGAGGTTGAGAAGCCGGAGGATTTGCGGGTCTTTCCCGACGATAAGCGGCCCGAAGGGGCGCTTGACAAGGACGGCATCGTTAATATGCTGATCGAACGTTCGAAAGCCCAGTTGGAGGAGTGCAGGCCGGTCGACAGAGGAATACTGAACCGACTTCGGAAGTCCTACGAGCCGGCTTTGAGGCACGCACTGGCGCTCTACGCGAAGCCCTCCGTGCAGGTTGACCTGCGAGGGGAGGAAGACAGGGGCGGCTATAAGCTCACCAGGCTGGTCATCAAAGATGTGTCACGAGGAGCGCAGATACCGGCCCTTCTGTTTATTCCGAATAACGAGCAAGGCAATGCGGTATTGATGGTTAACCGGGCGGGTAAGCTTGCGTGCCTGGATCGTTCAGGAGAGAATCCCGGCGCTCTCGCTTCTTATTTGATTGACAAAGGCTGCAGTGTCCTCGCGATAGACTGCTTTGGAATAGGAGAGAACGGCGCGCCGGAGGGCGCCAGAAGGCTCGAACCCAAACTCAAATTCTTCGAGACGTTCAATAGAGCGGACACAGCCGAGCGAGTATACGACATCCTTGTCGCGCTCGAATACCTTGCATCTGGTCCGGGATCTAAATCCACACACCTGGTTGGAATTGGCGAAGCCGGACTATGGAGCCTGCTGGCCCGACCATTCTCTTCGCGGGTGAGTCGGACCATAGTGGATGCTGTCGGGTTCGACACCTCAAATGACGAATCGTATCTGAAGCAACTTTATGTGCCGTGTCTCAGGAGAGCCGGTGACCTGAGCACCGCAATGGCTCTCAGCGCGCCGGGTGATCTGCTCATCCACAATACGCAGGGAACGTTCGATGCTTCGTGGGCGAAGGACGCCTACGCCGCCGCAGGCAAGAGTGATAGGCTGCGAGTGCTTGAGGGCAAGACCTCAGACATCGAGTTGGCCCGGTGGTTGGCTATTGAGAATTAGGCCACGAAAACATCGAGGGCCAAAGAGACTGTGGATAGAGGGCGAGTTCATTCTGGACGCGACATGTGGCTATCACCTCTCCGAATTAGCAGACTGGTGGAGGCAACGACGTGAGAACAGTTTTTCTTGGCGCGATTCTGGTCTTCTTAGGGCTACTGATCTTATCTTCAAAAGCTCCGGCTGGTGAATCGCTGGCGCCGCAAGTTCTCCTGGTCAACGATGATCGAGCGGCAGGCGGATGGCAGATCAGCGCTACCATGCCGCTGTTTGCGGAGTGCAAAATCGGGTCTGCTTCGTCGTTTGGAGAAGAAGAGCTTTCGCGATATAAGCTCGTTGTCGCAGCGCATGACGGAAGTGTCATCTCCAAATATAGAGATCGGTTACTTGCCTACGTCCGCGGCGGCGGCAGGCTCGTCGTCTGGCCTACACTGAACAGTTCTCTTGACTCCGGCTTCTATCCCTACAAGCTCACGGTCAGTGGCAATGACGTGACTTCTGTGCAGTTTCCCGGCGTCAACCACCCTGCCGTAGGAGAACTCTGCTGGACGAAGCTGGAGAACGTGATCTATGGTGGACAAACTGCGCGAGAATGGGATCAGGAGCACTGGCAGGCGCTTGCAAATTCGCCATCAGGGCCGGTAATGTTTGCGTGTAGCCTCGGCGAGGGTGACCTGGTAGTAATACTGTTTCGCGGATCCGGACCGCAATGCCAGGGCATGATGAACCGCCTGATGAGCAATCTTGTGTCATGGGCGCGCGTACCGTACAAACTGCCTCCTGACCTCAGAAAGCGCACAATACGAGAGATTGTCCTCGCGGTCGCCCGGCGGCAGATCGTGCCCCTGCGGGAGGGTGAATGGAAGCGCGAGCCACAGGCTGAGTCTGTCTCCTCCAAGCCCCCGGAGGGGCTTACCTGGAGCTACCAGTGGGGTGTTGTGCTCTATGGGATGCTGAGAGCCTCCGAACTAAACGGAGATGAACTCCCCAAGCAGTTCGTTATGAGGCACAATGACATTGCCATGCGCCATTATGACTACCTCGACTGGCAGGAACGGACGCTCGGCAAGCTGGGGGAGACAGGAGGGCTTCCGCCGCTTGTGGACTTCATGCACAACGGCTCAATGGGCAGCCAGATACTTGAAAGCGCTCTGGTCCACGGGAAGAAACTTTCAAAGGAGGCGTTGTGGGCGCTCAATATCATTGCTGACTACATCACCGACACTCAGCCTCGGATGAAGGATGGTTCGATATGCAGGCTTCCATACGAGAGGAACAGAAACATGTCTCCGTTCGAGGAGGTCACATTGTGGGCGGACGATTTATATATGTGCAGTCCTTTCCTGGCAAGATGGGGTACTTTTTCAAGTCAACCTAAGTATTGGGATGACGCAGCAAAACAGCTCATAAACTATGCGAAGCGACTGCAGGACAAGGACGGACTCTGGTGGCACGGATGGTTGGATGATAGAGGCAGCGTGTCACCCTGCAAGTGGGGAAGGGCGAACGGCTGGGCCTTGATGAGCGAGGTTGAAGTCCTTTGCCAGCTTCCGACGGACCATCCGGACCGGGATAAACTGCTGTCGATCCTGCGCGGACATATAAACGGGCTGAAAGAGGTTCAATCACCCTCAGGGTTCTGGCGGCAGGTGCTGGACAGGCCTGATCTCTGGGAAGAAACATCCTGCACCGCAATGTTCGCATTTGGCATTGCCCGCGCCTGTAATCGCGGATGGACAGACAAGTCCAGTATCAAGATAGCTGCCAAAGCTTTCGAGGCTTTAAAATCTCGAGTGAGTTGGGACGGGACTGTGATAGGAACCGGCATGGGCACGGCGATCGGGACCGATGTGCAGTATTATTTCTCTCGTCCTCAACCGGTTGATGAGTGCCTCGGTGTGGGACCAGTGCTGCTCGCAGGAACAGAGCTTATGGCCGCTGGAAAGGAGTGACCGGGCCAAGATGTCGAGAAATGTAAGAGGCGTAACCCTCGATTGCCTCATTGCTGCAATAGAACTTGGAAGGAGAAGAGAACTGCTGTGAAACTAACGGTGAAGCATATTCTGGAGTCCAAGGGCAAGAGAAAGTTCACGCAAGTGCTGGTAAGCGATGGTCCAACTGCTAACGCGTGCGAGATTGCGGGGATAGATATGCTGGCCGTGAGGGCTGCTTACCTTAAGGAAGGGAGGGCGGCAGCGCCAAACACATTCATTACCGCGGCAAGTCCTCGCGGCACTTACAATGCCAGCGATGCAGAGGCAATTAAGACTGCTTTCGCGATGTTAGGCGATGGCGCAGATGCTGTGTATATGTGCGCGGCACTGGACAGGATCAGGGCGGTCGCTAATGAGCGCATCCCGGTGATGGGACACGTGGGTTTCGTGCCGGCCCACCTCACCTGGATAGGGGGCTATCGCGCTTTTGGCAAGACTGCACAGGAAGCCCGAAAGGTGTATGAGGATGTTTTGGCGCTTCAGGAAGCCGGAGCGTTTGCAGTTGAGATGGAAGTCGTGCCTCACAAAGTGGCGGCCGAGATAGCCAGGAGGGTCGACATCTGTGTTGTATCACTCGGCAGCGGACCGGGCTGCGACTGTGATTATCTGTTTGGCTGCGATATACTGGGCTCCCACAACACGCACTATCCACGTCACGCCAAGAAATACCGCAGCCACTATGAGGACTCCATCGAAGCATTCAGGGAGTTCCGAGAAGAAGTCGAGAGCGGCGCTTTTCCGGGAAGGGAGCATGTCGTTGAAATCAAGGACGAGGAGTTCGAAGAGTTCGTAGGAGGCATCGGCTGACTACCACTCGTTGTTTCGGGGAACCCCTTCCTCGAAACAGCCCAGCAACCAACGGCCGGTTTCGGGGTAAGGGTACCCCGAAACAACGGAAACAACGGAACTTCTCGTAGCACGGACCTTTGTCTCACTCGTTTCTGTGCCTGTGCAGGAAGTAGAGCAGTGTCGGCATGCTCCAGTGGGTGTTCATTATGTTTCCCACGGTTCCCTCCTTGACCGTCCGATCGAAGGCTCCACGGGCACACTTCAGGAACTCGGCGTCTCCGGTCAGGTCGTAGGCATACATCATCATCGTAGCGAGCAGGGTGTTGTATCCTGTCACCTTCAGGAACCGTGGGTGGAAAGAGTATCCCGTGAAGTCGCCCGGAGAGTTCGGCGTCATGTTCTCACAGATGGTGGACTCACACATGCCGACTACAGCCCTGGCAGCGTCGGGATCGCCCGAATATCTGTAGTACAAATACAGCGGTTCCACCAGTTGTGCGGTAAGCCAAGGAATGCTGCCGCGGAGGTGAGCGTAATCGTTATGCCTTTCACAGAAAGCGCCGCGCCGCTGGTCGATGTAACCCTCTCCCTGGCGCTGCCCCTGCCCTCCTGCAAGGAGATCCTGCAAAATGCGGCGGAAAGCCCGCTCGTATTTCCTGTCGTTGGTCTCATCCAGCGCCCAAACAAGCGCAGACAAAACACCTCCATAGTTGCGGGAGGATGTGCCCGGCCCCTGGCCTACAATGCAACTGTCCTTACGGACAATCATATCCGCAAGCATAATGAGAGCTTCTCTGGCATCCGGCTCGCCGGTGAGCCTGTAATATGTAGCGAGTCCGGCGGCGACTCTGAACGTCGGCTCCCAGAACCCGCCCGGGGATTCATTATGGTTGGGAGTGTACAGGCCGTAGACGCCTCCAACGTTTGTCGGATCAGTCGCGTCGTGGTGGCACTGGTCAATGTCCATTACATGCCGGGCCGTAGATTCAGCTTTGTCAAACCAAAATCTATTTCCACTTGCGATATACTCGGCCAGCATTCCCAAAAGCATATCATAGTAATTGTTGCACCACTTGTCCTCCCCCGCGTTGTACCTGCGATCGCCAAAGTCGCGGATGCCGTAATAAACCGGTTCCTTTTCTGTAGACTGCAGGTATGCCATGTGATCACGCAGTTTCTTGAACTGTGGGTCGAGGTAGTGATAGGTCGGTCCGAACCCTCCGGAAGCACAGAACCATTCGTTGGAGAACAAGCGCGGCGGGTTCAGCAAGCAGTGCTTTAGACGCTCCTCCTCTAGCTCGGTATCAGGCCTGCTGAAATCCAGGAGGATGTCGTGCCGCTTGGCTTCACCGTCCGTCATCCGGTAGAACGGAATTTCCTCCGTGGCAGAGAAAAGGTCGATTGTAACCTGGTTGTCCCTTACGCTCAAAGCCTTTGGAAACTGCTGCCAGAAGTCAGGCACCGCAACCATAATGCTCGTGTGTCCGTTTGTTACACGGAAGTATCCGTCGGCTCTGGCCATTGCGCTGTTGGCCGTGTCCGAACAAACCCACTGCGAGGCGGTTTTTTGCTGAAGCTGAAAGTCGGGCTGCACTTTGCCTATGAACTGACTGTTTTCGGTACCCCACCACACTTCTGATTCGGAAGGAAGCTCCGAAGTGAACGATAAACCGAAATTCCTTATCTTCAGCGCGGTTCCTGAATCATTGAACAATCGGTAGGAGATCTTGACGAGGTGTTTGCCTGAGAAGGCGCTGAGCCTGAGCACAAACCTTCCCAGCCTTCGTCCTTGAGCGAGCACTATGCCCTGGACATCAGCCCCCACCTTTACCGGGCCAGTGTCGGTGACTCTGACCCGGCTCCGCTCAAGCGAACACTCGACCGGACGGCCTTCAATGTCTGCGGTGAGGTGAGTGCGCACGTTTTCAGCCGCGGGCTCTTTCTCCCCATGCAGCCTGATGCTATCAATAAGGTTCTCGGCATCTCCACCCAGGCTTATCGTCAAGGAGTCCGTTTCAATACTTGTACCGCCCCCCTGCCTGCTGACCTTGGCACTTTGAGTCGCGTGATGTGATGGCTCCCGGTTGAGAATTAACCTGTAAGCTGCTTCACCACGCTGTGCAACAAAGTCAAGGAGAACCCATCTCACGCTGCCATCGGTCCACTTGTTCAGTACCTTGCACTGCGTGATTACCGGGCGCCCACGGGAATTGAGAAGCCCGATCCTTGAAACGTCCCGGACTTTACCGTAGGGCAAGGGGACTCCGCTGGTTACCGGGTAGCCCATTTGAGGCAGCAATGTGTGGCCCTGCAGGCTGATCCTTATTGGTTCCTGATATGGAAGGCCCAACGGCCTCAATGGGTAGTCGCTCTTAGGATGAATCTTGATTCTCTTCTCGACAGGCCTGGGCCGAGGAGGCAAAGGGTCTGACGCATCATCTTTCTCACGGATGGCTACATCTCCCCACCACACACAGGTATGGAAGTTTCTCGGACCCTCTCGCTCCTTTTTCTCCTTGTCCGTCTTTGGCGGACGAAGATGGGCAAAATCGCCTGCAAGTCGTACGTCCGTACCAACCTTGTCCATTACCCTGAGCGCAAGTAGAAAGGGCTTGCCTGGCTTGACACAGGGAGTGATATCGACGGCGAAATTCGACGTATGGTGGTCACCGACATCGATCTCCCAGACCACCTTACCATCGATCAGAATCTGCTTGAACCTGTGGCCGCTATAGCAGTCTATTCCTGTCCATATTGCCTCGCCCAGGGTGTCGATGTAGTTGTCCTGCGCAAAGAAATGTAGAGCATAGGGAGCAGTCCAGTCCCTGGGCACACAGGCAGATGTTTCTATGGAACCGTAGTTTCCGGTTACTGACTGAATGTAAGGATGTTCAATCACGAACAGTTGTCGCCGATCCAGACGGCCCTCATAAGCACCCTTGTTGAGGGCCGTCCATCTACCGGCGGTGAAATCAATGTACTGGAGCCTTCCGTCAGCGGCTGCCGTGACCGAACAGCCGACTGAGAGTAACACTAAAACTACCAGCCAGGGCAATAACACTCTTATCATGGAAAGCAGGGTCCTATCGCATGGTCAATTCTGTTGAGGCGAGCACAATGGACGCAATATCTGTTTGGCTTGCCGCTTCCTTGCGAATTTCTAACGTCTCACCAGAGCCAAGCAAGGCACAGGCTTTCCGCGCGAACTCGAAGTCGCCTGCGACTCCGGCCATGAACAGACGCCTCGGCGCAACGAGGGCGGCAATCTGCGGCAGATCGGCAACCCGGAGGATGTTCGCAATCAGCGGCGATCCTCTGCCGTTCAAATATGTCTGTGCCGTGTTCTCAATTACCACACTATGAAAACGCGTATCCAAAGCGCCGGTAAAAAGCGCCGAGACACCAAAGTTTCCGAGGCCCACGAGCGCTGCCCGACTGAGATCAACATCTTCTCGCGCCGCCAGCGCGTCGAGGCAGGCGGCAAGGTCGGTTTTGATCATTCCAGGCTCCGGCCGGCCCCATGTAGCCATATTCATATCCCAACTCGCTTTGGCCATCGAGCCGTTCCATATCTTGACTTCCCAGTTGTTCAGCGCCAATTCTCCGCTTGTCCGCGTGTCGGGCAGGAGCACGGCCGCACCTCGGCCTACCAGATCTTTGACCAGCCCTCCGTATTTCTCTATAATGCCCTGCTTCCCTTCCGGGTGGATCATTACTACAACCGGCGGACTGGGCGCGCCGGAAGGCCGGAAGAGCAGCACAGGAAGTTCAACTTCAGGCTCCGAGCGCACAATAAGCCTTTCCGCCCGAAGTCCAAGTATCTCAGCAGTCGAAAGCGCCTTCGCTAATTTACCATTGACTTTAACATCACCGATAAGCTCGGCAAGTCTTTTCTTGAGGTTCCCCTGATATGTTTTCAGTTCGCTCGCCGTCTTAAGTTCAACCGGTCGAAACGTGTACGTGGATTTGTAGCTCTCCAGGATCGCAGTCCTGCTTTCGCTGCCGACGCGCGCACCAGACGGAGGGTTGTCGAGGTCCTCAAGCGTCTTCTCTTCCTCAACCTTGATGTCCGGTAACGTATCGAGGTTCGCCTCCGTCTCGATTACTGCGTTCGGGTACTCCTGGCCCTTCAGCCACCTGTCGAAAAATGCGTACATTCTCTCTCGCATCGGCTTGTTATAGTCGTGGCTCCAATCCCATTGCAGGCACTGCGCCTGAGCCTCAGCTTTATAGAGCCTGTAGACACCGAGTATGTCCTGAAACTCACCCGTCGGAAATCCCTTCTCCCAGTCCTTTGTCACTGTCTGGTATAGCACTGGTTTAGGGGCGAACACCGCGCACATCTCTGACTGGTCGGTATAACGGAGAATGTCCGGCACGGCGTTGCAACCGCAGTAAGGCCATTGCATGGCGTCCATTATGCTGTGGAAATACATTATTCCGACTACGGGCACAGCCGCTTTAATGCGGCCATCGGCGACCATCATATAAAGCGTCTGCTGGCCTCCTCCTGATGCTCCCGTGCAGCCTATCTTCGTCGCATCCACCTCCGGCAGGCTTTCCAGGAGATCGACACCGCGCATATTGTTCCAGGTCATTGCGCCTATCGATGTGAGACCGATGAGAAATGCATGGGTGTCGGTGTGAATAGAATCGACAGCCAGCGCTACATAACCGCGCCTGGCAAGGGTGATCATTCTGCTCTGCACTACCTTGTATCTTGCGCCGGAGCCCCAGTGTCCGTGTGGATTGAGCACAGCCGGGTGCTTGCCGGGAGTATTCGGCATATACAGGTAGCCCGACGCGTAGACATTGGGCCAGGTCTGCCAATAGACCCGTTTGACCACATAGCTGCCTCTGTCTATCGTGCCCGCGTAGTGTACCTTGAGCGGCAGCCGCTCGGGCAAAGGATCGAGACCTATAGTCTGCATCACACTGCGGCGGACTTCGGCTCGGCGGACCTCCCAGTCTTTGGCCGATGTGAACTTGAAACGCTGAGGAGCTGACATGCGTTCGAAGTATGCCGCGATCACCGACGCGTTTTGCTCCTTCGTGCGCAGAATGCAGACCTTGGCGTTTGGACTCGTTTGATCCTGTGCGCGGACCGCGACCCCGACGGATAGCATCGCAGCCGCCGCGGCGACAAGAACTGCCGACCGTACAACCCTTCCTGTTTCTCCGACGTGAGTGATACGCTTATAATGGAACATTGAATTGCCTCCTTTTTTCACGTATGATCGATTTTGCTTGTGTTTCATATTGATCGCGCTGTCGTTACCTTACTTATCTCTATCAATGCGTCTCGAACTCATGCATACACGGCCTGAACTTGCCGCTCGGTTTGCCATCGTCTCGGGACTCGGCTACCTTGGTGATCAGCATCCTCACCTTAGTCGTCGTGACCGGTTCGAACTCGTGGATGACCGGAAAGGCAGTGTTGCCCACGGTCTTCGTGCCGGGTATCTCATTCCACTCTGATCCATCCCAATACTCGAGGACATAGTCCTCGGCCAGATTCTGCGGCTGAGGACCTCCATGGTACACGGAGCAGATCTCGGCAGGGAACGCCTTGAACGAGCGAATTGTCTTCGGCTGGCTATACTCGAGGCCGAACCAGGCCGCATTTTGCGGCTCGTCTGTCTTGGTCACAACGTCCGCGCACGCCGCGGCAGGCGAATCATATTGGCCGCAATGGGGATTCAGTATCTTGCCGTCTACCATTGCATCCAGGTTGATGATTTTCCCCTTCTCAACTCCGGCAATCGGGGTGCCGTCGATTCGCGGGATTCGGCCAAAGTACTTCCCCTCCGCCAGCACCCGGGGGCCGGACATAGGGATCGACCGCGGCGTCTCGACGGCATAGGAAGAAGCGCGATTGGTGGCTCGTTCGACAAGATACACCCCGCCAGGTCGTGTGTTGAACAGTACCTTCGCACCCTTTCCGTTGAAGACCACCTTGCTATTCTTCACATCCCGGACGGTCACACGCTCTCCAGCCCACGGAGAAATGATGCTGCACGGCGCGCCTTTCAGACTCTCGATCACGATGTAAGCTACCTCTCCATCCCTCTTTTCGGAAGTCACCAAATGCGCCCCGGCGGATCGCAATCTTGAGAACCGGACGGTTTTCCAGCTTGGGGGAGTCGCCGGGAAGACTCTGATCGTTCCGGAATAGCCCTGCATAAGCATCTCGTTAGTGCCAAGCGGAATGAGCCCCAAGCCATCGAGGAGTGGGGCTGTGCCTATCCAGTTGTCCCAGGTGGTCGCGATGCCGTTCTCCATAAGGAATGACTGAGCGTTGACATGAGCAAGCTTCTCAGTGACTTCCGCCTCACCTAAACGGGCCGCGGCAACAAGCGCCCAGCCTCGGCTGTGGCCCCAGAAGGCTATGCCGCGAACGTCATCCTCCCCCGTGCCAAGTGTCCAGTGAAGGGTGCGTTTCCCCGTCTGGAGCATCGGTCCCCCTCGATCCAGTCCAACGATCTCCGCTGGGAACACCGGGTACATCCGCAGTGCGTGAAGAGTGAACAGTTTTGGATCAGCGCCCTCATTCCTGAGGAAAATGCCATCACCTTGCGGAACCGGACTCATATGCTTGAGTATATGCTTCCACTGAGCCCGCTCCTTGGCGTCTACTCCCAGGATTTCGCTTGCCTTAATGGTCGTCTCCAATAGACGGATCAGGCCCGATACGTCTGTAAGCGGATTCTTGGTGAACTCACCGCACTCCATGGGGACTGAAGGATAGATGTAGTAGGTACCATTCCGGTCCTTTTTCATGTAGTCGGCGAAGAACCGCACCACCTCGCGCATCACCGGGTATCCCTGCATCTTCAGGAAGTCTGTGTCCCGAGTGTAGTCGTAGTACCACCAAAAGACGTGGGCAATAAAGAGGCTGTTCGAGAGTTCCCAGAAGTATTGCGCATTGGCCAGGTTGGAGGCGTACTCATGAGTTGCAGTAGGATATCTGGCCCCTTTCGCAAAGAAGTACTTCTTCGCTTGCTCCTGAGCCAGAGGCAGCATCTTGTAGAACATATCGCAGAACGGCTGGGCCAACTCGGGATGGTTGCCCGAGAACACCCCGCACTGCGTGAACTGAATGTCCTGATCAGTGTGGTAGTCCCCGTTCCAGGGAGCGAAGTCATACCATCCCCACAGCCCGCAAAGCCCAGGCAGGTATTTGCCTGGCTTCCAGTTGCAGTTCCAGAGGTAGACTTGCGCATACCACGCGTGAGCTATCACCGGGTCAGGCACATCGATCATGCATTTGCTCCAGTAATCGTCCCACAGCTTCCGGTGCCGCTTCTCGACCGCCTCCAGTCTATCGGCCTCCGCCCTGTCAAGAATCTCTTTCGCTGCTTTCTTAGCATTCGGATTGTCGCGGCTGGAAACTACGGCCACCAGGACCAGCAGTTCTCCGTTAGATGTCTGAGGAAGACTGGCTATAGCCCTGTAACCTTGAGCCTTCACACTGTAGCTGCTTCCCAGTATTCGGCCTCTCATTACATAGTGGAAATCCTCCAGGAACCGCCAGTGCGCCGGAAAATGCTGCTCTATGCCGAAGTCATTACCCTCCACGAAACCGACTGCATCCCGGATTCCCGCCCGGCACCCATCCTGCGGCCGCATAAGTTCTATCTCTCGAGAAAGAGGACGCTTGTTCTGAAAGTTGATCTTTACCACCAGAAGGTTCTCATCTTTGTAGACGAAAGAGCGCATACTCCTCTTGTCCACAGCCGTCTCATACTCCGAGTCTATAACCGCCGAATGAAGCCGGAGCCGGTCTTTATATGAGGTGTAGTCTTTCGCTCCGGGAGTGTGGACAATAAGCGCGCCACATCGCTTGGGCGTAGGATAGCGGTTCTTTCCAGGAACAGAGAAGGACTCCCTAAGATATGTGCTCAGCGTGTCGGGCATGCGGTCCAGCATCATCTCCAGACATCGCACATCTGGTATCGCTTCCTGGTCTTTATCGAACCGTCTGTCCCAGACATCGGCCTTGTTGATCCCGAAATAGGTCTCGTCTGGATGCCCCCACTGCAGTACGCCGACGTCGCCGTTTCCAATCGGCGTCCCAAAGTCCGACCGGGTAGTCGGCCGCTGGAAGAAGAAGTCGTATTGCGAGATGAACGAGGGCCGGTCAAACGCAAACCGTGCCGCTGAACCGATGCCCGCGCATGCTGGACTTACACTTGCGGCAACTGCCGCAAGAAGGAGCAGTTGCCATATTACCAGCGATCTTTTCATGTTTCCCTATTCCTCAACGTGTATTCCGCTCTTAGCAGTTGTTATTCGACGTGAAATTCCTGCATACATGCTCTGAACTTGCCGTTCGGCTTGCCGTTTCCGTCCTGGGACTCCGCGACCTTCGTTATCAGCATCCGCACCTTGGTCGTTTTGACCGGCTGGAACTCGTGTATGACTTCGAAGTCCTTGCTACCTGTCACGCGAGTTCCGGGAATATCTTTCCAATCCGAGCCATCCCAGTACTGGACCACGTAGTCCTCAGCTATGTTCATTGACACAGGAAACGAGTAGTAGATGAAATACAACTCGGCCGGGTAAGCCTCGATCCGCCGTATCTCCGTCGGGCGATCGAACTCTAAACCAAACCAGGCGGCATTCTGCTGCTCGTCATTCGTCGTGAAGATATCAGTACATGCTGCAGTCGGTCGGTCGTAGTTGTAGCCACTGGAAGTGTGCACCCTGCAGTCAACCATGGCATCGAGATTTATGATGTTTCCTTTCTCAGTGCCGGCAATTGGCCTGCCTCCGCACCTTGCCCTTCGCCCGAGCCACTTGCCTTCGTACTGCGGCCTGGGTTCAGGGTTCTTCCGTTCCCCCAGCGACTTCGGCGCGGGCGTGGCGGTGGACTTCAGAGCAGTCAACGTGAACGAAGATGCCGGCCTCCCGGCGCGTTCAATGAGATACCTGCCGCCCGGCCTGGTCTCGAACGAAAGCTCTTTATCGGTGCTCTCAAGAAGTGTCTTGCCGGCTCCAGTATCCCTCACAGTCACCTTCTCGCCAGACCAGGGATTAACCAATGTGCATGGAGCACCCTTCAAGCTCTCGATGAGCGCATAAGCCACTTCTCCGCTTCGTTTCTCCGCGGTCACCAGGTGAGCGCCGGAGGCGCGAAGCCGATGGAACCTTACGTCCTTCCAGCTTTGGGGTGTGGCGGGGAACAACCTGATCCTTCCGCTGTAGCTCTGCATGAGCATCTCGTTTATTCCAAGGGGATATGCTCCCATCACATCCATCAGCGGATAACAGCCGCCGTAGCTGTCGAAAGTTGTCGGCAGGCCGTTCTCCATGACAAAGCACCAAATGCTCTGGTAGGCAAGATTGACGGCCCGCTCTGCCATTCCGAGCCTTGCGGCTGAGACGAAGCTCCAGCTCCGCGTGTGGCCGAACAGTCCTGCCAGATTCGCGCGTTTTTCTCCATGGATTGCAGTGAATTGGTTCTCCAGCGTGCGCATCGCGGTGCGGAATAACGGTCCGCCACGATCCAGCCCTACGATCTCCGCCGGAAAAACGGGGTTCGTAAGCAGCGCGTGATTGACAGTTGAGTGTGGGCTTACTTCTTCGGCCATGCAAAAGAGGCCGTCTGCCTGCGGAAGTGGACTCATGTTCTTAAGTATTTCCTGCCACCGGTTTCGCTCCTTGGCGTCTATGTTCAGTATGCTGCTGGCTTCAATTGTCGTCTCAAGAAGTCGGATGACTGATGATGTGTCTGTCAAGGGATTCTTCGAGTACCTTCCCTGCTCCATAGGCACTGAAGGATAGATGTAGTAAGTGCCCTTTTCGTCCTTCTTCATATAATCCGCGAAGAAGCGGGTAACTTCTCTCATCACAGGGTATGCGCGCTCCTTGAGGAATTTGAGGTCCCGTGTGTAGTCATAGTACCACCAGAATACATGGGCGATCCAGGGGCTGTTGGACAGCTCCATAAAGTACGGCAGGCCCGCCAGATTGCCGTTGTACTCGCTGGTCGCCACAGCATATCTCGCCCCACGGCAATCGAAGAACCGCTTCGCGTCCTCCTGGGCCAGAGGCAGCATCTTGTAGAACATCTCACAGAAGGGAAGCGCAAGCTCAGGGTGGTTCGATGAGAACAACCCCCAGTGCTGCATCTGGATGTTCTGGTCCGTGTGGTAGTCTCCGTTCCAGGAGGCGAAGTCGCTCCACGCCCACAGGCCGCAGATGCCGGGCAGATACTTCCCCGGCTTACTTGTGCAGCCGGCTACGTAGGTCTGCACATACCAGGCGTGCTCAAGCAGGTCGACTTCATCGGGAAGGTCTATCATACAGGCATTCCAGAACTTATCCCACTGCTTTCTGTGCTCCGATTCGACCGCGTCAGTCCCCTTTGCAACTGCTCTGTCGAGTATATCCTTCGCAGCCTTTTTAGGATTTGGGTTGTCTCTACTTGAGACTACGGCAACGAGCACCGTTACTTCCCCACGTGCCGATTCCGGCAGGCGAGCCTTTGCCTGGTAGCCCTCCGCTTTTGGTTGGTATTCGGAGCCAATAATCCTGCCACGGAGCACATAGTGGAAGTCCTCCGGGAACCTCTCGTGCGCAGGGAAATGCTGTTCTATTCCGAAGTCCTTGCCCTCTACGAAAGCTACTGCATTTTCGATGTTGCTGTTTGATGCTTGATCTGGGGGACGCATAAGCTCTATCTCGCGGGAGACAGGTTTGCCATCGAACTTCATCCTGACTACGAGCAGGTTCTCGTCTTTATGGACGAATGTGTGTATTGTGCGGCTGTCCACGGCTGTTTGATACTTAGAGTCAATGGCCGCACTGTGAAGGCGCAGCCTATCCTGAAAAGAGGTGTAATCCTTAGCGCCAGGCGTTCGGATGATGAGCGCTCCGCAGCGCTTCGGAGTCGGATAGCGCCGCAATTGTGTTGCAGCGCTGGACGCATTGTTCAACTCCTGCAGGGCCTTGGGCGCGCGCTCAAGCAGCATTGTGAGCGTCTTTACATCCACAATCAGTTCTTGAGCGTCACTATCGTAGCGTCTGTCCCAGACATCGGCCTTGTTGATACCGAAGTAGACCTCATCGGGCGTTCCCCATTGCAGAACCCCCACATCTCCATTGCCAATAGGCACACCGAGCGCCCAATTGCTTGTCGGCCGCTCAAAAAATAGGTCATACTGTGACAGGTACGAGGACCGGTCGAACGAAAAGCGCGAGGACTCGCCTTCCTGTCCCAGGGCCATTCCGCTTGCGCAAATCGCGAGAACCGTGGCCACAGCCATAGTACGTGCAGCTAGTTTTGTAAACATTGATTCAACCTCCAATATCAAACTCAAATAAGTACGATATGCAAACAGCACAGACGTTTCAGCTCTTACATGACCTCTTTGTTTCGCCAGGCGGAGAGCATCCGGCCTGTGCAGTTCGTCCCACCGGTGTTCCAGATGTCGAAGCCGCCCTCTCTAGCTTGCTTCAAACTCTTTGCGCCAATGAAGGAGCAGTTTGCCGCAATGACGTTGAAGACAGCCTGGCCGATCACCCTTTGTCCGACATCTGTAAAATGAACCTGATCATCGTTAAGCAGCCATTGGCTGCCATCAAGCAAAGAATACAGGTCTACGAACAGGCAACCGTTCCGTTCGGCCATCTTCTTCATTTCTGCCACGTAGCTTGTCACGAGGGCCGGTCCAGAAACGCAAAATACCTCCCATCTTGGGTCGGAGGCCCATTCCGGAGCGCAGCTCCGCCATAGCTCTTCATCATACTGTGTGTTCCAGTATGGACTTGTGACAACCACAAGCGCCTCGGTTCTGTTCACAGTCTCCGACACCATGGTCTCAATATCCTCGATGAAGTTCGCGACGGGATATCCGCACCTGGAGTCGTTGAGCCCAAGGGCATATATCGCAAGGTCGGGATCGCTTTCGATCACTTCGGCTTCATATCGTTCCAGAGCGCTGGGCTTCGAGTCATCGGACAGGCAGGCGTAGCCGGGGCTTCTCGGGCTGATGACACAGCCCGGAATGGAGTAGTTTAGCGCCGCTACCGGCTCATCCTGGAAATCGCGGATGAGGTTCACCAGAGTCTGAAACCATTCATTCCTCGGATCTATCGCGCACATCCCGTAAGCGTTGCTTTCGCCCAGCAATACGACTTTGTGGACGGGTGTGTCCCGGTAGTCTTTTCTCATATATCATCTCTCCGCTAAAGCGCACTACTTTTTGTTAGTCAAGCTCGAATCCATCGTAGGGTCTATTTCAGGAAGCCCCAACTGCTTAGGATCAGCCCCTAGAAGCTTCGCCAGTGATGCCGCAAGGATTGTTCTTCCAGGCTGGAAGCTGTTGCTTGTCGCATAGTTCAGCGTGCTGTCCAGTAAACACTCTGCTCCTGGATCGGACATATCCAGATTCATCGTACAGACCAGGAGCTTCCCCTTTCCTACCCCAAGCTCAAAGAGATTGGCCTGTTTCCTGATGTGCTTGAACGAGCTGACCACCTCGATAATCGGATCAAACGGGATGTCGATCTCATTGAAGACGACTGCTTTGCCGCCGGTCAGCATACTGTAGAACTGCCAGTCGCACCAACCGTCGTTCGGGAATACGTTGGTGATCGGATGATCGTTCACGACCGTCGCCAGATTCCCCTCAGCCCTGCCGGTAGGACATGGATCGAACCCTGTGGACATGGTGGGAAACGGTTTACTGCCAAGGAGCACCACTCTTCCTCCACCAGCCAGGAACTTAATCGCATCGGCGCTCAGTTCAGAGAGCACTGCAAGCTCCCGGTCGGATGCCGCGGTGAACTTCACCAGTCCCTTGTAGCATTCGCCGTACTTGCTCAGTGTCGCACTGTCTGCCGCCGCCGAGACTTCGGGAGACGCGGACTTGGGGAAGGCCCAGAAGTTCCAGTCGTTCACTATCTCATACTCCCCTCCCGACAGCCGCGCGTGTATCGTCAGCTTGGCAGGCTTTGATAAATTGGGAGCAGTGAACTTGATCGCGCCCAGGTTGACGATCTCTCCATTCCGGACTTCGCGAAGGGTGATGCTTCCACGGTCGTAAATCCGGCCATGGTCGTCTGATAAATGCCAGGTAAAAGTCCCTTTGGAGAGCGGCGCGTCGCCGTAGAGGGAGGACTTGACGTCAAAGCTGCACTTCTGACCCGAAGCCAGGTTCCTTTTCTGGGTGCAGTCGAGCAGAATGACGCTCTCGCCGTTGTACTTGCGGACATCGGCCTCACTCTCGCCCGGTTTCATCTCAAAGAACTCGTTCAGTATACCGCACGGATAGCCTGACCGATGCCAGTGTTGGTCCCAGGCGCCCAGCATATCGTAGCCTGTTATGTATTTGCTCAGCCTGGCTGTCTCAACGCAGTGCTTTCTGATGGTCTTCATCCACTGACAGGAGTTGTAGTAGTAAGTGCTGGCTTTGTCGAGGACTCCGTTTTCAGCGAGGTGGCGGCGGATGGCTGCATAAAGCTCCGTGCCGATTCTCGTTCCCTCATAACGGTGCTCAATGTCCAGATTCATGTAGTTGCCGTGGATGCAAAGCTCGTGATAGAGGACCGGGCGCTCGCAGAGCGCGAACCGCTTGTCTATATCCTTCCAGTCTGCGCCCGTAGTAGCGTAGCTCAGCCCTCCGTTCGGCGCGAGCACATCGCCTGCCTCCTGGAGCAGTTTGAGCCGCTTGGGATTGTGCGGATAAGGTTCCTCTGTGAACTCCACGCCCATATTCGGACCCCTGCCGCCGAAAACTCCGATCAAGCATTCCATGGGGTCGAAAAGCGCGTCCGGAGCATATTCACGGGTCAGCTTAGAGAGTGATTGCACGAACTCGATCACCTTCTCGTCCATCACGTACTCGTTTCCGGTGCAATACATGATTACCGACGGATGCTTTCGACATGTGCGCAGGATTTCGACAAACCGAGGCTCGTAATATGTTGGCCCCGGGCCTTCAACCTGGATCATGATCCCAAGCTCGTCAGCAGCGGTCATGTATTCCTCAGTGGGGACCCAGGTGTGACACCTGATCCAGTTAAAGCCAAGTTCCTTGAGCTTTCGAATTCGGTCGCGATATGCTTCAATCTCCAAAGGTGGCATACACGTGAGCGGGAAGTAGAAGGCGTCACAGCATCCACGGAGCATCACAGGTCTGCCGTTCAGCCGGAGGTTAATGCCATCTCGCACTATGGTCCTGAGCCCGAAGTTCTGAAGCCTGGAGTCTGTTACCTTCTCTCGCTGCTTCATGTCCACCTGGAGCTTATAGAGGTTCGGTTCATGGTCGGACCAGGGCTTCATATCGAACGTATCCGTAGTCCAGGTGCATCTTGCTCCAGTAACCTGAGTTGTTCCCCTGCCTAGGGCGCCGCCCTGCTGGTCGAGGACAAGCCAGTCTATAGATGCGCCCGCGCCTGCAGCTCCATCAAGTTCGACATTCCAACAGAGTCTCTTACCGGAATCCTGCGGATATACGTATAGGTCAGCCACACGGGCAGGCCCGCCGCTCACTCTGAGTGTAACCGGGCGATAGACGCCGGCCCAGGCGTATTGATAGCCGTAGGTGTCGCACCCTCCCGAACCTGAGGTCAGGTTTGTCGCGGCCAGCACCAGTTCATTTGTCTGGCCCGGTTTGATGTGCTGACTGATGTTTAACTCCCAAGGGACGTTGTACGTCTTGTGCTCGCCCAGATACTGTCCGTTGAGCCAGGCAAGGCCGGTCAAGCGGACTCCGCCTATGTAGAGTGAGGCGGCCCGCCCCTTCCAATCAGCCGGAACATCGATCAGCTTTCTGTAATATCCCGTGCCCATCAAATTCTGCACATAGACATCTGGAGGGCCTATGCCCATGGGGAATTCAATATTGCGGTACTTTGGGTTGAACTTCGCGCCGGACCAGTTGGCCGTCCACCGCAGTCTGTTAATGTTGTCATCCCAGAACGCCGGAATCGGCATCTTCGCATCGTAGTCCTTTGCGTCGGGGAGAGTGTCCGTCTTCAGGTCGGTCTTATAGCAGAAGTCCCAATCGCCATTTAGTGAGACCTCCAAAGATGGGGACGCGCCAACGGGCAAGTACACTGCAAGCAAGAAAGGAACGACCAGTGCAACGAAGAAGCGCGCTGACATTTCTTATCAAACCCCTTTCCTCGGCTAGTTTACTGAAAGACTCAGAAGCATCCTTGTTGTTTCCTCTGGAACCTGTATCCGGCAGCTACAGAAGCGCATTCGCCACGGCATCGACTATGTCCGTCTCGGCCAGGTTACCCTGTTTGAGTTGGAGTCGCGGGGTCACGCCAAGTTCTCGGTAGGCTTGCCTGGTGAAGTCGAATCCTAATGCATTTCCGGCAGCCAGCCGCCTTGGCGCTACGGCGGCAGCAATCTCTGGCAGGTCGGTTATCCTCCTAATACCAAAGATGTCCGGCAGCCAACCTGCGCTGTCAACACACACGGTGGATATCCTTGGCTCAAGCGCTCCGACAAAAAGCGCGTCCGTCCCAGCGCCGTTGATTCCTATCAGAGCGACTCGCTTCGGGTCTACGTCGTGCCTTCTCTCCAGGGCGTCGATGCACGCCCGAATGTCCGTCAGCGCCTGGCCAACGTACGGGCGACCCCACAGGAAGCTGCCCCACCTATAGGCTGCCAGCTCAACGTTGTAGCCAAATTGGTTAATCTTCTTTCCATCGCTCACGACAAGCTCACCCGTCGTCCTGACGTCGGGGAGGAGTACGGAAATGCCCTTCGATGTCAGTAATTTCAGCATTTCGTCCTTCTGCTCAACAACCTCCTGCTTGCCCTTGGGATGCAGAACGATGGCCACGGGATGGCGTCCCTCACCCTCGGCTTTTAAGAAGAGCGCCGGAACTTGTATTTCGGCCTCCGACCTCACGCGCAGTTTCTCAGCCTGAAGCCCCGAAATCTCCACCGTCTGCGCCGAGCCAACTCGCTGACCTTCGACCGGCACGTCGCCAAGAAGATCAGCCAGATTCGTCCTGAGCGATGCCAGATACTTCTGCCACTCTACCCTGCCCGCCAATGTCGGAGGCTTGTGCTCAAAGCGGGCCCGATAATAGTAATACACGTCGTACATAGGATAGCTGCCCTGCACGCAGAAGTAGGCTGACCCGTTGCGCCTGGGATAGTCCCAGCCGGGAAGGTTCAGCGTCTTCAGGGTTTCCTCGCTCTCTTCCTTGAGATCGTCAGGCTCGACCGCCGCCGTGGGATCATCAATTCCCTTGAGCCACTTGTTAAAGAACGCGTACATCTTCTCCCGCATCGGCTTGTTGTAGTCGTGGCCCCAGTCCCATTGCTCGCACTCTGCGCGGTCTTCTGCCCCATATAGCCGATAGATGCTCTGAATGTCCGGGAAATCGTGCGTTGGAAACTCCTTCGTCCAATCACCTTTGACTGTGAGGAACAGCGCCGGCCTTGGAGCGAATACGGAGAACATCTCCGGGATATCTGTGAACGGCAGAAGGTCCCAGCCATAGCAGCAGCATCCGACCATCACATCCTCTCTCGATTTGATCGGGCCGACAAGGTTTCTGAAGTGCACAAACCCGACCGCCGGAACCGCTGCGGCTATGCGGTCGTCAACCATCATGATAAGCGCCGTCTGTGTACCTCCACCAGATGCGCCGGTGCAGCCTATCCGCTTGGGGTCCACTTCAGGCAGGCTTTGAAGCAGGTCTACGCCGCGCATATTGTTCCACGTCTGCGTCCCCGCGCCTGGGAGCATCCCATAGGATTGGCCGTCCTTGTAGCCATTATGCACTGCGTCAACAGCCAGCACCACGTAATCCTTCTTGACCAGACCTATAGACCGCAGTTGTGGAACCTTGTAGATGTGACCAACCGGCCAATGGCCATGAGGACTTAGCACAGCCGCATGCTTACCAGGTGTCTTTGGCAGGTAGAGCCAACCCGAAGCATAAATGTTCGGATACGACTGCCAGTAGACGCGCTTCAGGACATAATCTCCTCGGTCGAGCATATCCCCATACTTTGCATCGAGCGGCAAACGCTCCGGCAGTGGGTCCAGACCGAAGGCTCTCAGAATCCGCTGCCGCACTTCGCCGCGCCTGCGTTCCCACTCGGCCTTAGACTTGAAATTGAGCGGTTGGACTGTGGTCATCCGGTCGAAGTAGTTCCAAAGCATGTCTTTTGCCTCATCGGGAGCGACGAAGACATCCGAAACAGGCTTGCTCTCAGGCTTTTTCTCCTCGCCCTGGCTGAACGCCGCCGGTGCCGAGGCTAGGCACAGAGATAAGGCGATAATCAAATGGTACTTCATTCTCATTGTAACCTCTCTCGCGCTATTTCTTGCTGGCCAGGCTTCCATCGATCGTTGGGTCGATCTCAGGCAGGCCGAGATCTTTCGGGTCTGCCCCCAGAAGCCGGGCTATCTTTGCGGCAGAAACGGCGCTCTTCGGTTTGAAGCTGTCCCCGGCTGCGTAACTTAGCATTGAGTCCAGCAGATAAGCCGCGCCCGGGTCGGAAATGTCCAGGTTCATAGTGCAGACCAGGAGCTTACCTTTTCCCACCCCAAGCTCGAAGAGGTTAGCCTGTTTCCTGATGCGCTTGAACGAGCTTACTACCTCTAAAATCGGATCGAAGGGGAAATCGATGTCACTGAAGACAACAGCTTTTCCGCCCGTGAGCAAAGTGTAGAACTGCCAGTCGCACCAGCCTTCGTGTGGAAACGCTCCAAGACTCGGATGATCTCCCACTACTGTCGCCAGATTACCCTCCGGACGCCCTGTAGGACAGGGGTCGAACCCGGTGGCGATAGTTGGGAACGGTTTGCTCCCCAGAAGCACAACGCTGCCGCCATCGTTGAGAGATTTGACTGCGTCCTCATTAAGCTCCGAGAGCGCCTGCAAGCCGGACTGTTCTCGTTTTAAGGGTTTAAATCCACTGTAACGCTGCCCGTACTTGCTCAAGATAGCTGCATCAGCCATTGCAGAGATGACAGTAGGCGCAGCCTTTGGGAAAGCCCAGAAGTTCCAGTCGTTTACGATCTCATATTCCCCTCCAGATAGACTGGCTGAAAGAGTCAGCTTATCCGGCTTTGTGATGCTTGGCACAGTGAAGCTGATTGTCCCAAGGTTCTCGATGACACCGTTTCTGATCTGCTTCACGCTGATCTCGCCTCTGTCCCGGACAACGCATCGGCTGTCCAGAAGTTGCCAGCTCAACCTGCCTTCGGGAAGTGGACCCTCTCCGAACAGAGACGATTTGACGTCGAAGCTGCACTTCTGACCAGAGACCAGGTTCCTCTTCTGGGTGCAGTCCAGCAGGATGATGCTCTCGCCGTTGTACTTGAGCGCGTCGGCCTCGCTCTCGCCAGGCTTCATCTCGAAGAACTCGTTCATCATACCGCAGGGGTAGCCTGACCGGTGCCAGTGCTGGTCGTGAGCGCCCAGCATATCGTAGCCCGTGATGTATTTGCTCATCCTGCCCGTCTCGAGACAGTGTTTGCGGAGGATTCTCATCCACTGGCACGAGTTGTAGTAGTATGTGGCTGCCATGTCCAATACTCCGTTTTCTTCCATGTGCTTGCGGATGGCCGCGTACAGGTCCGTGCCGATCCTGGTCCCCTCGTACCGATGCTCCAGGTCAAGGTTCATATAGTTACCGTGTATTCCCAGTTCGTGAAAGAGTACAGGACGGTCGTAGCGGCTGAACCTGTCATCTAATTTTCGCCAGTCGGCTCCAGAGGTCGCGTAGCTCAGCCCTCCGTTTGGCGCAAGAACGTCGCTGAACTCCTGAAGCAGCTTGAGCCGCCTGGGGTTCAGAAGATACGGCTTGGTGATATAATCTTCTCCCATCTGAGTGGAATCCGGGCCGTTGTAGGAGTCAACTCCCAAGAGACACTCCATCGGGTTGAACATGGCATCGGGCACATGTTCGTGGACCATATCCGCCTTCTTGCGAACGAACTCTATCCTCTTCTCGTCAAGAAGATGCTCGTTTGCGGTGCAGTAGACCACAACAGAAGGGTGCCTTCGACAGGTGCGAAGAATCTGCAGCCATCTTTCGTCGGTGTAATCGCCGCCCGGCCCCTCGACCTGAAACATTATGCCGAGTTCATCCGCAGCCTGCATATACTCCTCTGATGGAACCCACGTATGACATCTGATCCAGTTGAAGCCGGTTTCTTTTAACCTGCGCACTATGTGGCGGAACGGCTCGACCTCCGTGGGCGCAAGACAGGTCAAAGGGAAGTAGTAGGCGTCACAGGTGCCTCTAAGAAGAATCGGTCGCCCGTTCAGACGGAGGTTAATTCCTTCACGCTCGATTGTCCTCAGCCCGAAGTCTTGCACCCTGGCATCCTGAAGAGAACCGTTCTGCTTCAGCACAATCTCAAGCCTGTACAGATTCGGATCGCGGTCAGACCAGTATTTCATCCCGAAGCTCTCCGTGGTCCAGGTAACTGTCTCGTCGGAGACCGGAGTAGTTCCCCTGCCCAGGACTCTGTCAGTATCGGGGTCTCTAACGAGCCAGTCGATGCTCGATCCGCTGCCCTCTAATTCCACATTCCAGATAAGATTCTTGTTCGATTCCCTGGGATAAACGTAGAGGTCGGCAATACGTGCGCTGCCGCTGACTCTGAGATAGACCGGGCGGTAGATACCCGCATGGCTTCCCTGGTAACCCCAGGCGTCCAGCCCGCCCTGCGTGTGGTATGTATTGGCAACGGCTATCACAAGTTCATTTGCAGCGCCGGGCTTGAGAGTATTAAGCGCGAACTCGAAAGGCACGTTGTAAGTCTCGTGGCGCCCGATAAACTCGCCGTTCAGCCACACCCAGGCATACATCCTTGCGCCGCCCACATAAAGGACTGCTCGCCGTCCGCTCCAGTCTGCGGGGGCATCAATTATCTTCCTGTAGAATCCGATTCCCGTAAGGTTAAGCACCCGCGCATCGGGTGGGTATGTGCCCAGGGGAAACTCGATCTTGCGGTACTTAGGATTAAAGGTTGCGCCAGACCAGAATGGCGCCCACTTCAGTCCGTCTAGGTGGTCGTCCCAATAAGCCGGAACCGGCATCCTGGCGGAGTAGTCCCTGTCCTCCGGAAGCACGGGAATGTTCTTGCCTCCCTCTTGCCATTTAATGCTCGGAGAGTAAACAAAGTCCCATTCGCCATTTAAGGATGTCTCGATTGGAGGAACAGGTTCTGCAAAAGAAAAGATCGCTGAGGTTAACACATACAGCAAGGCAGAAAAACAGGTGGCAGAAAGTCGAGCTTTCTTTCCAGTGTCCTTCATGAACTACTTACTCCTTTCCATCAGAAAGATATGCTAGACGGTCGCGCATTCGATGTCGGTAGCTCTCAATTCTCTGGCCGCACGGCACATTGCCACAAGGTTGTCGCATCGAATGTTAATCCCGTGGTGTGTGCTCGATACGATATATCCTCCGCATTGAGAGAAAGCTTTGATGTTCTTGCGCACTTCTGCTCGGACCTGTTCGGGCGTTCCAAACGTCAGAAGCTGCTGGCAGTCGATTCCCCCACTAAAGACAAGCTTTCCTCCAAAATCCCGCGCTATTGACGCGGCATCCATCCCTGTGGCGGTGGTCTGGAAGACCTGCATGCCATTCATTCCGATGTCTATCAGGTCGCCGAGTATTGGTCTTATGGCCCCACATAAATGAAACAGGACAAACATGCCGCGTTCCCGCACCATGCGTACCTGTTCGGCCAGATACGGTTTGACGAGCTTTCTCCAAAGGTCCGGGTCTATCAGCATCGATTCCTGGCCGGCATAGTCATCGGCCAGCCAGCAGATGTCACAGAATCCTTCAGCCGCGTCGAGCGCTCTTTTGAGCACGTCCATGAACACCTCGTTCTGACGGCTTACGAAGGCTTCGAAAACCTCCGGCTCGGCGATCATCTTCACACACGCCTCTTCCATTCCGAAAGAATCACAGGCTCCGCAGAAAAGAGGCATCCATCCCGGAACCAGCACAAGTGAGTGGCGCGGCCAGCGACTGCGTATCGCTTGAAAATCAGGGGGCTGCCACCAGGCAGGATCTACCGAGGGATAGGACTCGACATCAGCAACAGAACTGGCATCAGCCAGGGGCCTACGATGAAGGGCATCTCCATAGCTTCTGAGTTCTTCCATGCTTACCCGGCCCGCCTCCTCGCCGTAACGACAGGTCAGGGCCCACCTGGTTGACACCGCCTGCAAATTCCCGTGCACCGCGGCGCCCATGTCCGGCGGACCAAGATCAGGCCCGTTGTAGCGCATCGTAATCCAGCGAAAATCGAGATCGAGGAAGTTACGGATTTCGTCCTCGCCATTGATTCCATGTGTATCCCTGAAGTAATCGATGATCTCAGGCCAGATCCGAGACTCAGCGATATCACAGGCGAACTGATCAACAGGCTGAAAGTTGAAAGTCCTTCTAACTCGCTCGCGATGCTCCATTGATTGATTCTCTTTCCGTGATTCTGCCGATACGATAGCTATCCCACTGCGGTAATTCCGTGAGTGGGGCTACACCGGCCTGGCGACCGGGAAGCAAATCGGCGGTTATCGGATTAACCACTCTCACTATAGCCCGAAAGTCGAGAGATGTCAAGTGGAAAAAAGAGTCCCAAATCCACGATTGCCCTTGCGAGACGCGTTGTAGTTTGGGGGTCAAGGACGGATTCTTGGGATGAGTGTCCTCCACGGTGGTTGCGCCCGTGTGTTTGCTGGAATATGCGTCAGATTGATTATCTTGGTATGTAGCGTTTCCTTGCGTTATCTCATTTTTGTGTGCTTGTTTGTCTGGAACGAGTGATTAAGCCTTTCCCGCCTGACTTTTCCACGATATCCACCCGTATTGCACTATCCGCTGAGTTATCTCTCAGGCAACTCAGCAGGATGCGAATGCCACCGCCGCTATCTCGCCTCGAATATACTGCACAAACGTAAACAGCTCTCCTAGATGCTTGTCTATTCTCTTGGCAAGAACATGCTGCGGGCAGTCCTTCTTATTTAGATACGGCTCCGCCAATGCAT
>JACPPP010000038.1 GCA_016190935.1 Armatimonadota bacterium
CCACCCCACCTCACGGTGACGCAGTTACAGTCGGCTACAGGCCGGAGAGCGTATGCCTGAAGAGGACTTCCACCTCTCTAGCCATGCACGCTCACAGGCGCACATCGCGCGCGATCTCCGAATCGCGTGCGAAACAGAAGGGTGCGATTTGAAATCGCAGGGATTCTCTTTCGGCTTACCCTGCTATTTTATCAATCTCCATTAAATCCCGGACCATCGGGTTTACGTCTGAAATCTATGGCACGCGTTCCCAGATCGGTTTCACGCGGTTCTCGCCTGCAGGGCCGAGAATTATGGGTGTTATCCCTGTGATCTCGCAGAAGTAGTTGAGATCGTTCACGAGGTCGCCCGGCGCGCCCTGAGCGTGGTTGGCCGGGAAGACGGTCAGGAACTCGTCGAAGCTGCATCCAAGCCTCGCATGAACGTGGGGCCAGGTGGGGTTGGTCATGCTGTTCAGCCTCTTGCGCTCATCTTCAGGAAGATCCACGGCCTCTCCGGGTACTATCACCATATACGGCTTTTCGTCCCAGAGTCCGAGCCTCGCGAACGTCATTTTGCCCGGAGCGGCATCGAACTCGACCGACGCTCCGCCCGCCTTGAAGTAGAACTCAAGCGCCGGGTGGAAGGTGATCTTCTTGAAGTTCTCCTTCGGGTCCGAGCTTCTTTCGGCATACCACGAAGCATGGTTGCCTGAGTTGCACCAGTCCCAGATGTCCAGGTCAGGATGATACAGCCGGACGTCCATGAACAGGATCGGCAGGCCGCCGGTGATGTACTTCATCGCCTGCATAGTGACGGCCGCATATGAATCGGCCTCGGTGGCGCACACCGTCGCTTCCTTCGGGCCTCGCCAGTCGTAGGGGTCGTTCATAAGCATCTCGGGCACATCGCCGAGACACACATACTCCGTAAGCTCCCTCTGCCCTTTCAGTCCGCAGAAGTCGAAGCCTTTTTCTTTGTTCACAGCCTCCATCGCGAGATACAGCCGGACCTGGTTCTTGAGAGTCTCCGGGGTGAGCATCTTGCCGTCGTAGAGAAGCCCGTCACCGAGCAGAGACTCGAACCACTTGAGACCGGCATTGACCTCGCGGTCGGGGATCGTCTTCATGGTCTCGACAAGCAGAAGCTGGTCGATCTGCCTGCAGTTGACACCGAGCGTCTTTATTGTGGAGGTCAGGTGGAAGTAGCCGGTCTCCATGCCCATCGAGTGCCCGCCATAGAGCCCGTAGACCTCGTTTTTCATCGTAGTCGCGGCCTGCGCCGCGCGAAGCCAGGCAAACACTCTTTGCTGGGTTTGCGAGTCATCTATCTCGCCTACGATTCTATGGGTCCTGCGCCCGGCCTGACGAAGCGCGCCATCAGTTGCGAGCAGTCCCACGTTGCCTGGATACTCGCCGTTGTTGTTCGAGAGAGACAGAATCGGAAGGTCGGCTCCGAGACTGTTTACGAGCGGCCAGGCAAGGAACGGGAAATTCCAGACGTTGTAGCACATGACAAGCTGCTTGACGTTGGCTCTTGCCAGTTCTTCTCCCATCTCCTGCGCAACCCGGACAGAAGTTACGATTTTGCTTGCGACCACCACCTCAGGCACGGTGCCGTCGACGTTCTTCAGACCATTCTTGATTGTTTCAGCCCAGCGGTCTACCACCGCCTGGTTCTGGGGGTTGTTCTGCTCCCATACGTGCGGGCGCTCGTCATTAAGCATGACCAACCCTATCGGTGTGCTTCTCATTTTCTTGCCTCCTTATTTGTAAGGTCCCGCGATGACAAGGGTGCGGCGGTCGGGGTGCAGGTACTTCTTAGCAGCCGCCCTTACCTGGTTGATCGTGACGGCACGGTAGAGCTTGGGATACTCCTGAATGTAGTCCATCCCAAGTCCGTAGAACTCCGCCGAAAGGAGCACGCTGGCAACGCCGTCGTTCCTCTCGAGACGTATTGGGAAGACTCCGACTATATAGTCTATCGCCCCTTTGAACTCCTCCTCTGTGGGGCCGGAGTTGATGTAGCGGCGGATTTCCTCGTCGGTTGCGGCAACGGCCTTGTCCACATTCTCAGGATTGGCCCCGAACGCAGCGTACCACGGGCCTTCTCCCAGAGTCGCCTCGAACCAACTGTAGACCGAGTAGACGAGGCCCATATCGTCCCGTATTCGGCTGCCGAGCCTGCTGTCGAGCGCCCCGCCCCCGCCAAGAACGTAGTTCATCACGTTCACGGTATAGAAGTCCGGATCGTCTCGGGACAACTGCCCCGCATGTCCGAAGAAAACGTCTGCCTGTGATTTGTCCATCACCGGGATGACCACCTTCGACGGCTCAGATGCCAGCGCGACGTCGGGGATGTCGATCTTGCGCGCCGGTCCGGTTGGCTGCCAGTTGCCGAACTGCTTTTCCACTGCCGACACGGCCTGATCTGCCTCGACGTCGCCGACTATGACTATCACCGTCGTCTCCGGGCCGTAGTACTTCTTATGGAACGCGACCAGGTCATCCTTTGCAATCGATTTGATGGATGCCTGATCCTCCTCGATCGTCTGCGAATAGTACGGGTGCCCCTTAGGGTAGATCGATCTGTAGAGCGCCCGCCTTGCCCTTAACTCCGTATTTTCCTTTTCCTGTTCGAGTTCGGAGACCATCTCACCCCTGAGCTTTTCGATCTGCTCGTCGGGAAACGTGGGGTTTCTGAGCTGGTCGGAGATCAGGTCAAGCATAAGTCCGAAGTCTTTGGACAGAGCCTTTGCCGAGACCTCGACTGCTTCGGTGCTGCTGCTTATGTTGATATTCGCGCCGACAAAGTCCGTTTCCTTCGCGATGTCGAGCGCCGTCCTGCTTTGAGTTCCTCTGGACAGCATTCCGGCCACGAACTTCGCAAGCCCCTGCTTATTGGTGGGATCGAAGTAGCCTCCGGCCTTCAAGTTCCCGCTGATGGCTATGGTCCTGTTGCTCGGGTTCTCCTGGACTATGACCACCATTCCGTTTCCGAGAACCACCCGTTTGGGTTTCGCAGCTTTAGGAGATGTGCTAGAGGAGGCGGGATCGTCCGATGCGGCCACAGGCTGGGTGTTGTTGGAAGCGATTACTGTGTTCGATCTGAAGGGGACCGCGGACGGCATTCTGTCCGATTCAGACCGGTAATTTGCGGCAATTTGTTCGCTGAAGTGTGGCGCGCCGGGCATCGAGGAGTCTCCCTGCCCGCCTGCAGTCGGCCCAGTCGGCACGAACCATCCGACTGTCCGGTTGTCCTCGGTCATATACTGCTTTGCCACGCGCTGAACTTCCTCGGCCGTCACAGCGTTGAGCCTGGGGAGCAGTGTGTCAAGATACTTCCAGGACGCTAACGTATTGTAGTAGCCCAGTTGATATCCCTGCCGGGAGACGCCATCGTTTTGGAAGATCAGATATGCTTCAAGCTGGTTTTTTGCCCTGGTCAGTTCGTCAGGTGACGGCGGCGCGGACGCGGCCTTTTCAACTTCTTCGACGAGAGCCTTTTCCAACTGCTCGGCGGTTACCCCGTCCCGCCCCGTGGCGGCAAGAAGGAAGAGACCGGGGTCCCTGGAGCTGCCCGATGTGGACCAGACGGATGTCGCAATCTGTCCCTCTACCAGAGATTGATAAAGTCTGCTGCTCTTACCTCCAGAGAGTATCTGGTCGAGCACCATAATCGGATAGGTGTCGGGGTCTGTAAGCTCCGGCACGTGGAATCCGACCATTGTCCTTGCGGCCGAGCCTTCGCGCTTAAGGGCAAACCTGCGCTCACCGCGCTGGGGCGGTTCCTCTGTGTAGACAGGAGGAGGCTCCGGGCCTTTGGGTATCACTCCGAAGTAGTTACGGACCAGTGCCATGGTCTTCTCTATGTCCACATCGCCGACTATAACCAGTGTCGCGTTGTTCGGATGGTAGAAGGTGCGGTAGTAATTGTACACCTTCTCCCGCGGGACGTTCATAACGTCGGCTGTCCATCCTATTATGGGCCATCTGTAGGGATGAGCCGTATATGCTGCTGAGTCCATACTGGTGTAAAGCAGCATCTCAGGGTCGTTCTCGCGCCACTCGAGTTCCGATCTGACGACAACCTTCTCGGCATCGAGTTCCTTGGCGTCGATGAGCGCGTTGGTCATACGGTCGGCTTCGAGCTTGAGAGCGAGTTCAAGATGCTCGGTCGAGAGAAGTTCCCAGTAGTTCGTAAAGTCGTTCGATGTGGAGGCGTTGTTCCGCCCGCCTTTGGACTTAACGAGGCGCTGGAACTCACCTTTGCCGTATTCTTCCGTTCCCTTGAACATCATGTGCTCGAGGAGATGCGAAGTGCCGGTGATGCCCGTGTGCTCGTTTCTGGAGCCGACTTTGTACCACACCTGTACTGTAAGAACCGGGGCGGAGTGTACTTCCTTAATAAGCACGGTCAGCCCGTTCGGAAGTACGGTCTCAGTGACCGCGTTCTCCGCGGCAAATGCGGATACCGCCATAAGAAGAAGCAAGGCAATGTAAAAACGTCGAAAAATAGTCATATCTTGTCCTCCAAAGAAAAAAGCCAGTTAGCGTTAAAAGTGTCAAGTGTCAAGTGTAAAGTCAAATTGCTCACTGCTCATCGCTCATAGCTCATTGCTCATAACTCACAACCCATAACTTATCGCTCAACAGACCAGTTTATATACGCATTAAGAGTGCTGATGCGCTCCATTTTAATGCATTTTTCGGTCATTAAGCAAGCCAGGCCACAACGATTGACCTTGGCGGAAGCTGGATATAACCCCATTGTCACGGGGCTGGCATTGGGCTGAGTTCTGACGGCTCTTATCCGATAATCATGGGGAGGTAGCATGAGAATGATGGACTGCATCTTTTGCAAGATTGCCAGAGGCGACTTGGGAAGTCTCGTCTATGAGGATGAACAGGTAGTGGCGTTTAACGACCTTAACCCTAAGGCTCCGGTGCACGTACTGATAGTGCCGAAGAAGCACATCGAGAAGCTGGCGGATATACAGGACGGAGATGACGCGTGTCTCGCGGGACACATTCTGGTAGTGGCAAACAAGATTGCCAGCGACCGAGGCACAGCCCAGGACGGCTATCGGGTAGTGGTCAATAACGGACCTGCGGCAGGACAATCGGTATGGCACCTTCACTTTCATCTGCTCGGCGGACGGGAGCTTGACTGGCCGCCGGGATAGTCTGACCCCCTACTGTAAGCCTCGCATGTTCCATTCAGCCATATAAATGGGTAAATAGCAGAGCGGTGGGCGCTCCTTATTTCCACCCCATCCAAGCCGGGTCTCCTACTCCCGTTTTTGCTGAGTACTTACGGCTGAAAGCAGAGAATTTGAAGGATGAGAGCTTCCGATCTACTTGTAAAATGTCTTGAAAATGAGGGAGTCGAGTACGTGTTCGGTGTTCCCGGAGAGGAGATGCTGGACATCGTTGACTCCCTTTCCACATCGCGCATTCAGTTCATATCGACTCGCCACGAGCAGGGGGCCGCGTTTATGGCCGACAGCTACGGACGGCTGACGGGCCGGGCTGGAGTTTGCGCATCGACCCTCGGCCCGGGCGCGATGAACCTCACTACGGCCGTAGCCGACGCCAACCTCGACCGCTCGCCGCTTGTAGCCATCACAGGCCAGGTGGGGCTTGAGTTGACTCACAAGGAATACCATCAATACATTGACATAGTTCAGGCTTTCAACCCGATAACCAAGTGGAACACGCGAATTGACAGCCCGCAAATAATCCCGGAGGTCGTAAGGCGCGCGTTCCAGGCGGCGGAGTCGGAAAAGCCCGGCGCCGCGCACCTCGAACTCCCGGAGGACGTTGCCGAGATGGAGGCGTACGGCGGGCCGCTGCCGAGGACGGTGCCATATCGTCCCGTAGTGAGGGAAGAGGCCCTCTGGCGCGCCGCTGAGATCATCAACCGAGCGGAGCATCCTATCATCCTGGCGGGCAACGGCGTCATCCGCAGCCGAGCCTCGATGACCCTGCGCGACCTGGTTGAGTCGGCGGGCATTCCGGTAGCTACAACGTTTATGGGCAAGGGCACAGTCTCCGCGGAGTCGGACCTCCACTCGGGGACCATCGGCCTCCAGGCCAGAGACCACGTAATCTGCGGATTTGATAGGGCGGACCTCGTCATCGCGGTCGGTTACGACATTGTCGAATACGCGCCCGGCAGGTGGAACTCGGGCGGGGACAAGACGATAATCCACATCGACTCGGTCGCCGCCGACGTGCAGGCAAACTATGTGCCGGCGGTGGAACTGGTTGGAGACATTTCGGCATCGCTCGATGGGCTAAGGCCACTCCTTGAAGGCCGGACGGACGGCGCGTACTACCGGCAGCTCAAGGAGTTTGTCATATCCGAATGGGAGTCACACGCTGAGGATGCGGGGCCGAGCATAACTCCACAGAAGATAGTCTGTGATATGAGACGCGCGCTTGGCAGACATGATATACTGATAAGCGATGTCGGGGCGCACAAGCTCTGGATAGCGCGGCTTTACCCCGCCTACGAACCGAACACCGTGCTGATCTCGAACGGCTTTGCATCTATGGGGTTTGCCGTTCCTGCGGCCATCGCCGCAAAGCTCGTCCATCCGGACAGGAAAGTGCTCGCAGCGTGTGGAGACGGAGGGTTCCTTATGAACGTCCAGGAGCTCGAGACGGCGGAGCGGCTCGGTGTCAAAGTAGTCTATCTCGTGTTCAACGACTACGGCTATGGGCTGATTAAGTGGAAGCAGATGGGTAAATACAATAAAGCGTTCGGAGTGGACCTTGGCAACCCGGATTTCGTCAAGCTGGCGGAATCGTTCGGCGCGCAAGGGTATCGAGTGAACGACGCATCCGAACTCGGCTCGATCCTGGACAAAGCGTTCGAGGGACCGAGGTCGGCGGTGATCGACGTCCCGGTTGACTACGCGGAGAATTTTAAACTGAGCGAAAGGCTGGGACAGATGATCTGTCCGACTTAAAGATGGAGGTTAGATATGGCGGTAGCAACAGCGCTGGAAAGCAAACTCTTGATAGACGGCAAGTGGATTGAGACCTCGGAGCGGCTGGAGGTAAGAAGCCCGCAGGGAGGTATTGCGGGAACTACTTATCTGGCTGGAGAGTCGGAGGTCGAGGAGGCCATCAGGTCTTCCATCCGCGGATTTCACGCGATGAAGTCCTTGCCAAGTTACAAGCGGTACGAAATCCTTCGTGGAATAGCGGACAGGCTGAAGGAGAGGAAGGAAGATTTCGCCCGCACGATGACCGTCGAGTGCGGGAAGCCGATCAAGGATTCCCGCGGCGAAGTCGACAGGGCGATTATGACCTTCACAATTGCGAGCGAGGAGGCGAAGCGGCTGCCGGGCGACTCTATCCCTCTCGATCTCAACCCGGTCTCGGAAGGACGTCTCGGCCTGATCAGAAGGTTCCCCATCGGTCCTGTGCTGGGAATAACGCCTTTCAACTTCCCGCTGAATTTGGTCGCCCACAAAGTGGCGCCTGCACTTGCCGCCGGGAACTCGATAATCGTAAAACCCGCGCCGAGGACACCCTTCTCTGCGCTGCTTCTTGGTGAGATTGCGATGGGGTCGGGAGCGCCGCCCGGAGCCGTAAACGTCATCGTATGCTCGAACGAGCTTGCAAGGAAGATGGTCGCGGACGAGCGCATAAAGGCGCTGTCGTTCACGGGAGGAACCGATGTAGGATGGCAGCTCAAGCCGCTCGCGGGAAAGAAGAAGGTTCTGCTCGAGCTGGGAGGAAACGCCGCTGCGGTAATTGACGAGGATGCCGATGTAGAATATGCCGCCGAGCGCTGTGTAGTTGGGGCATACTATTTCTCGGGTCAAAGCTGCATCTCGGTCCAGAGGATCTACGTCCACAGGTCTCGCTATGACGAGTTCATGAGCAAATTCATCGACCTTGCGAAGCAGAAGAAGATCGGGGACCCGATGGACGAATCTACGGATATAGGTCCAATGATAGAGGAGCCGGTAGCGCAGCGGATCGAGCAGTGGGTGAACGAGGCGGTCGAACGGGGCGCGAAAGTGCTTGTGGGCGGGGTCCGCCGCGGCGGTGTCTATGAGCCGACGCTGCTTGCCGAAGTTGACCCCAGGCTTAAGATCAGTTGCGAAGAGGCGTTCGGGCCAGTGGCAGTGGTTGAGCCGTTCGACGACGTCCAGGAAGCTATCGACAAGGTCAACGATTCGCGCTTCGGCCTGCAGGCCGGTATATTCTCAAACGACCTAGAGCACATCTTCAGGGCGTATCGTGAGATCGAGGTCGGCCAGGTGATCGTAAACGACGCCCCCACCTACAGGATAGACCACATGCCCTACGGAGGCATCAAGGATTCCGGGTTCGGCAGAGAGGGAATCCGCTACGCCGTCGAAGAACTTACCGAGATGAAGCTTCTGGCGATAAATCCTAAATAACCAGTCTTATTCACGAGCATCAGCAGCGACAGCTCGGAAGGGATATGATGGAGATTGATAAACGAATCGGGTATATTGCGATGAGTTGTTATCATGCTGAAACACGAAGGCCGCGAAGAAGCACGAAGTCCACGAAAGGTGGCATAAGTAAGATAACGGCTTGATTCTCTAAGTCTCCACC
>JACPPP010000047.1 GCA_016190935.1 Armatimonadota bacterium
GCGACTGTAGGTAAGGTCACTAATACAGTGACTATTGCAGGGGTTCATCTGTCCTCAGACAGCGAGACAACGCTGGATGTCTGGTTCTTCGAGACCACACCTGAAGACTGGCCGATGTTTATGCACGACCCACAGCATACGGGCATGAGCAATACCTGGGATGCCACAGCAGAGGCCATGCCCTCACAGCCTCAGTGGGTGGTGGATTTGCCTACCGCCTCAACATCCAGACAAACCCAGTATGATCCTGTTTGGGGCCTGTGGTTTGGAGGGCAATATGTGCTGCATCCCAACCCTGCAGGCGGGAATACTTGGATCTTCGAGCATCCGTACATTGACTCTAGCCCGGTCGTCGTGGGGAAGAGAGTTATCGTTGGCACCTGGACTCGCGGAACGACCTATACCAACGCAACAGGGAGCGTGAAGTCGTTCAACGCAGAGACTGGCTCAAGTGATTCGCCCTATGGCTGGACGGCTACTGGAAATCCAACAATGGGTGGAGTGGCTTCCACACCCTGTGTCTCGGACGGACGCGTATATGTTGGTACCACAAATGGATACCTTTACTGCCTGAACCTGACTGACGGCTCGCAGATATGGGCGCAGCCGACTACGGACAGGACAGGAGCGAGCAGCAAGATAATCTCCTCTCCAATCGTGCATGACGGGGTCGTTTACATCACTAATGAAGCGTCGAAGGTCTATGCGTTTACTGCTGACAATACTGGCACACTTATTGCAGGCTATCCTATAGTGTTGCCGATAGACACACACGGGATAACAGACGTAAACCAGCAGAAGATATGTGGTGCCTCGTCTCCGGCCATCGCTACTGTAAGCAGCGTTGACTACCTGCTGGTGGGTTGCGATGACGGCTATCTTTACAGGCTCAGGCTGAGTGACAGGACTCTCTCCGAGCTCAATATGGGAGGATGTGTAGAATCATCGCCCAGCATTTCCGGTAACAATGCCTATGTTGGGGTGAGCTACTGGAATGGGCCAAACCTGCGCAGAGTCACTATCGAACCCTTTGAAGAGGTTGCGACGTGGTATCTGGGAGAAGAGTCGAGGGCAACCCCGAGCTTGGAGTATGACTTCCTGTATAACGGGATTGATACGGGTAATGTCTTCTACAAAGTTGATGCAAACGCGCTGGGTAGTTCGGGAGACTATCTCGCCAAGTTTGAGGTGACACATTGGGTCTATACTCCACATTACTTTGTCGGCTCTGCCGCTCATACGACTGGTGGTATCATCTACACCGGAAACGACAGTGGACGTTTCTACGCTCTCGATGCACACGATCTTCACTCAGTCTTCAGCCAAGAGGAAAATCCTTACGGCCGACTCGATGGCTACTACGATGTGAATATCGCAGCAAGAAGCTATATCTGTTCGAGCCCTGCGATAGCCTACAATGTGGACGCAAACCACAACAGGTGGGTATTTATCACTACCAGATCAGACGGAGGAAAACTCTATGCTTTCAAGATTGTCAGGTGATTTCGGAGTATCGTCGTTGGACAATTCCTTGGCTGATAGGCTCAAGGTTGTGAAAAGGCTTGGTCTTCTGCTGTTCTTTGTGCTGCTATCTTCTGGGCCAGTAACAGGGTCCGCTTTGTGGCCAGGACAGAGGATCTGGGCAGTGGGTCAGGACAATTCGAGCTTCGGTTTCGGCGCATTTGGTCGCGCTGAAGACGGATTTGACTATATGGATACGCTTGCCGTGGTACTCCCGTCCGGCTGGATTGGTGGGTCATATCACGTCAACGGTGTGGACGCATGGAATGGACCCACAGGGTTTTTCTCAGCCGACATACGTGAACAATTGCAGCCAGGACAGAGGAAAACATGGCTGGTGTACTTCTGGGCTACGCCATCGGCTTCGAACACTGATTTGATCCTTCACTGGGTTGATGGTCTTTCGCCGTATGACCCGCTTGTACTGGCTAGGCTAGAGTATATCCAAAAGCCCCAAGGAGTGACAGGCGCGCCTGACGTTGGAACTATATGGACATCTCCGCCTACAGACATGATCCTGCCGCTATACAGGACAGTGGATGGACTAACTGGTCACGGATTCAAGCTCACTTTTACGCTTATTCCCGAAACTCCCTCACTGATCTGCTTGGCCTTTAGCGTCTTGACGGCTGTTGAGTTCTTGATGAGAAGACGGCCAAGTGGTTGAATATCCGGCGCACCTCTGGCCGGGGAGAAGACTCCTCGGCCAGAGGGCTATATATACTACGACTTGAGCATCACGGACAAGAGCTACATCAGCTCAAGTCCTGCGATAGGCTACAATGTGGACACTAACCATAATAGGTGGGTATTCATCACTACACGGTCAGATGGCGGTAAGCTCTACGCATTCAAGACCGTCAGGTAGTTTATCAAGTCATCCATTCGATTAGAAGGAGGATAAGCACATGAAAGCAGTTGCTTTGGTAATGATGATACTGGCTCTAGCCTGCCCAAGTTTTGCGGGGTCAGGGGAAGGTGGATGGTGGTCTGTTGGTGATGCCCGCATTGGAATGGTTGCGCGATTGGGCGCATCCGATGGACTTGACAGCTATGACCGCCTTGCCACTGCAAACAATTACGGTTGGATAGCTGGCAGCTACCACAGTGCTGATGAGTGGGGTAGTTCAGCAGGCTTCTATGGCAGTGATACACGTGCTCCGCTCGCGCCGGGTGATACCAAGGCTTGGATGCTCTATATCTGGGGTGCCCCAGGAGCGTCCCATGATTTTGTGGTCTCGTGGTCGGCATCGGGGTCACCTGACCCGCTCGTTCAAGGCAAGCTGGAGCTAGTGCAAAAACCGACAGACATTACAGGAGGGCCAGCGTTAGGAACTGTGTGGACGACACCACCTATTTTTACTCTCCCGCTTTATACCACGACTGACGGGCTGACTGGTTACGGGTTCAAGTTCACGCTAACGATGATCCCCGAACCCTCCTCCCTCCTCGCCCTCGGCCTTGCAGCCTCAGGGCTTGGGGGAGTGGCGCTGAGGAGAAGGTGGAGATAACCACTGGACTTGCTGCGGGAACTGATGCTGAGCAAAGACGAAAGTCAGGCGCAAGGCACCGTTCCCGCAGCATACCCAATGATCTGAAACTGGGAATTCCTCGCTTCTCAGTTTTCCCCGTCTCCCCGGTTCAGGAGATTACGGCGCGGAACCGTCGGGAATACGCGAACTCCGGCTCTATCGTCTCCTCGGCCCGGGCCGGCCGGGTCTGCGCACGGTCTTTGAGAGCGATTCGAACTGCTCCTCTGTCAGTATCCGGCGAAGCCCCATCTGCCTTGAGACCGTGGCCTTAAGCAGATTGAGTTGAGTGTCGTTCAGCCGCTCTATCTGTGCCCTGGCCTGCTTCGGGTCGAGGTCGTAGTCCAGATAAGTCCGCTGCAGCGCTTCGCTCTCGCTTCTCAGCTTTCCTATCAGCCCCTCGGAACTGGCTCTGGAGCTTCTCCAGAGCCTGGCAATCTGTTCCCGCTGCTCGGCAGAGAGTCCGAGGCGGTCCACGTTGCCCCGCAGTCGCGCCCCGTCCCCAGGCCACATCCATGCGTCTTCTCGATGCATACCGGGCTCGCCGACAGCATCTCTGAGGTCATCGAACTGCTCTTTCGTCAGTATCTCTCTCAGCCTCAACTGGCTTTCCAGGTTCCCGTGGAGCAGGCGAAGCTGGAGAGAATTTATCCCGCGGATGTCCTCCTGCATTCCGCGCTCGTCGAGATCATACTCTCCGAGCCTTCTGTAGAGTTCCATCCGGGCGTCGCGGAGCTGCATCCTTGCGTCCATCAGTCTGCCGCGCGACTCGCGGAAGTGCTTCTGCAATTTCTCCCGCTGGGCCGGATCGAGGTTGCTGATGCGCGGGCGAGGCCCCTGGCCATGCCCTTGTCCGCCCCTCTTCTTAGCAAACGCTGAGCCGGACGAAAGCGCTATTACGGCAATAAGCACAACCGCCGTGAGCAATCGACCTGTTGTCTTGTAATTACTCAACATCCTCGAGTACCTGCATCATCGCATCTGTAGTGGGCGCCAATGGATCGTCGGTCCAGCTTGAGGCATATTGAGTTACCGGCTGGACCCGCATAAGATCGCGGGCCTGTGCAATGCTCTCCATCTCGGACGAACCCGTGCGCGAAGGAAGCATGGTGAAGAGCGCTACAATTAATACAGCAAGCGCGGCCGCAGCGGCAGCAAGCCTGCGTGCGTAAGTTCCACGAATACTGTCGAGCAAGCCCGCGTGCCAGGGCTGAGGCGCGATCTGCTGCTCGATAAGCGGCCATACGTCCCTCCTCGGCTCTGCCTTCGGAACAGCGGCGAGCCCGCGAGCAAGCCGGACATCATCCTCCAGCACCGCCTGGCACGCGGCACATCCGGCAAGGTGCGCCCGCACCGCCCCGGCCTCCCTGCTACTCAGAAGTCCCAGGTTGTAGTCCAATAGATTCGGTTGTACCTGATTGCATTTCATCGCTTGTCTCCTGATCCATTTCCCCCAACAGCTTCCTGAGCCTCTGTCTGGCCCGGAACAACTTCACCTTGAGATTGCCCCTGGAATGCCCCGTAATCTCCGCTATCTCCTCCATGGAGCGCTCTTCAATATGGTAAAGGCTCACGAGGAGTCTGTCCTCATAAGACAGATTCTGCATCGCAAGCTCGATCCTGGCGACCTCATCGGCTTGCACCGCCGCTTGCTCAGGATCGGCTGCGGAATGCGAGACCAGAACCTCGGTTATAATCTCATCCTCCACTGCCACTTCCGGCCTCGCCCTGCGGGACCTCAGCTTATCTTTCGCCGTGTTCCCCGCTATCCGGTAAAGCCAGGTCGTAAACTTCGAAGCGCCCCTGAAGCTGCCAGCCGACCGCCAGACCTTGACGAAGACATCGGCCAACGCCTCCTCGGCATCCTCGTGACTCCCAAGCATCCTGTAGAGCATACTGTACACAGGACGCTCGTGCCTGCGCAAAAGCTCGCGCAGCGCGGCCTCGTCCTTCTCTTTACAGCGGCCAAGCAGTTCTTCGTTGCTCAAGCCGAAATCATAAGCAAATCCGCTCGTCACGAGGGACTCCTCTACGGCCATTTCAATAATTTAGACGACCCGCAGAATCGTCGGGTTACACTAATATTATACGCCAAACGTGGCCGGAATCCCAGATGCTCCGTCAGAAATGAACTGGAGCAAGAGCCGAATCCGTGATATAATTGTGACGCGGGGGGGCCATGCAGAATGGACAGTGAAAGCCCGCCCGCCATAGACTCTTGAGGAGATTGAGGATGAGACTCGACAACAAGGCGCATACCGCGCTCGTGTTCAACCGGATACTGGCTGAGGCCAAAGGTTTCGGACTTACTATCGCAGATCAGGATTTCAACCGTCCGTGGGGTGGATTTCTGCGATTTGCCGAGGGTGATCTGGAGAGGTTCTTTAAGGCGTACTGGCAGGGAGTCGATACAGGGGAAGGCGTAGGTCGGCGCGACCCGAAGGTCCTTATTGTTGCCCCAGCCCAGAGGCTCTCGCTCCAACTGCACCATCGGCGTTCGGAGCTCTGGCGTGTGCTCGACGGCCCGGTGCTCGTAGTTCACGGCCCCGACCTGGAGCATCTAGTTGAGGATGTTTTGAACACGGGAGACGTCATTCACCTCGACTGCGGCGAAATGCACCGGCTGGCAGGGTCTCTCACTTCCTGGGGTCGAGTCGCCGAAATCTGGGAGCATCGCGACCAGGACCGTCCGTCGGATGAGAGCGATATTGTGAGGATTCAGGACGATTACGCGAGGTAAGAGCTGTCAGCGATCAGCCATCAGCTTTCAGCGGGGCCGACGGGGTTCGAGGGTTCGCTGAAGTCAATTGACGCCCGGGCAATATGGTGATACACTGTATGTACATCAACTTGTGATGGCGAGGATGTTTGATGATCAAAAGACTCACAAAGCATGGCAATAGCATGGCTTTGATTATTGACCGCGGTGTTTTGGATCTGCTGAAGATAGATCATGATACGCCGCTGGAAGTTTCGACAGATGGCAATGTTCTGATCGTAGCACCGGTTAAAGATGAGGCACGGCTGTCCAAGTTCCGAGAGGCTTTGAACAACGCCAATCGAAAGTATGGGCGAACTCTCAGAAAACTGGCGGAGTAGATGGGCGAGATTGACTTTCTCGGTCTGGACGACGTACTCGAGATTCATCGCGATCAGATAGAACGTTACGGTGGCTCGGCAGGAATCAGAGACGTCGACTTGCTTCGGTCAGCGCTGGCTATGCCACAGGCAACGTTCGATAACTGCTATCTGCACGAAGACATCTTTGCAATGGCCGCAGCGTATCTGTTTCACATCACACAGAATCATCCATTCATTGACGGCAACAAGAGAACCGGAGCGGTTGCATCGATTGTCTTCCTTGCTCTGAACGATATTGAGTTGAGTGCTCCCGAAGCGGATCTTGAACGTCTTATTTGGGACGTAGCGGAAGGCAAAGCAGATAAGGAAGCCATCGCGCGTTTCTTTCGTCAGCACTACTCAGATCTAAGCGAGCAGAAGTGTAGGAACAAGGGCCGTCCGTCAGAGGCTGATGGCTGATAGCTGACAGCTTTTAGATATGGCAGCAACTACAGAACAGCAAATCACAGATAGCATCAACAGTCTTCGCCGTGAGCGGAAGGCGGTAATACTCGCGCACAACTACCAGAACGGGGAGGTCCAGGACATCGCCGACTTCACCGGTGACTCGCTGGAGCTTTCCCGGAAAGCGGCGGCGACCGATGCGGACGTGATAGTCTTCTGCGGCGTCCACTTCATGGCCGAGACCGCGAAGATTCTCTCGCCACAGAAGACGGTCCTGCTTCCCGACCCACACGCGGGCTGTCCGATGGCCAATATGGTCGATCTGGCGCGGCTTAGGGAGTTCAAGGCGCAGCATCCGGGCCTGCCCGTCGTGGCGTATGTCAACACTACGGCTGAGGTCAAGGCCGAGAGCGACATCTGCTGTACATCGGCGAACGCGGTCAAAGTAGTGGAAGCGATCGACGCCGACGAGATCATCTGCCTTCCGGACAAGTCCCTTGCGGGCTACATCGCGTCGCAGACGAAGAAGCGAATAGTCCCCTATCCCGGCTACTGCCCTACGCACCACCGGATACTATCCCAGGACGTCATGCGGGCGAAGAAGGAGCATCCGACCGCAAAGGTGCTGGCCCACCCGGAGTGCACCTCGGATGTAGTCGAGCTTGCGGATGTCGTAGCGAGCACATCGGGGATGATCAGGTGGGTCGCCGGAAGCGCCGGTCAGGAGTTCATCCTCTGCACCGAGCGCGGCATCATCCACAAGATGCAGAAGGACAACCCCGGCAAGAAGTTCTACAACCCCTGCGGCCTGAACATCTGCCCGAACATGAAGAAGATCACGCTTGAGAAGGTGCTGTGGTCGCTTGAGGACATGGTCCACGAGGTGACGGTGCCTGACGACATCATCTCCCGTGCCCAGAGGGCGATCGAGGGGATGCTGGCGATCGTGTAAGTTGTGGTATAATGCGGATGCTATGACGAGCAGACGATATGAGGTAACAGACGAAAAGAGCCTGCTGGACGAAATAGTCGCGCGCATTCGTGACGCCATCCAGCCGGAGCGCATCATCCTCTTCGGCAGCCGCGCGAGAGGAACACCCCACCCAGCCAGCGACTTCGACCTGCTGGTGATCAAGGAGTCAGACCAGCCGCGCCACCGTCGGTCGGGGCCACTCTACGCAAGATTGGCGGACCTGCCTGTGGAAGTTGACATCATCGTCTATACCCCGCATGAGGTATGGGAGTAGAGCGAAGTTCGGCAGGCGTTCGTAACAACGGCGATTAGAGAGGGAAAGGTGCTGTATGAAAAAGCGGCTTGATCTCGTTGCAGAAGGAGGTTCAGCCGGAATGAGCATGGAGCAGACGGACCTGCAGGAGAAGCTCGGTCGGATCATCAGGGCGATGAAAGCGTACGGAGCGGAAAAAGCCATTCTTTTTGGCTCGACCGCGCGCGGGGACGCCGACCGCTGGAGCGATATCGACCTCATTGTAATCAAGGATACCAACCGCCGTTTTCCCGATCGGCAGGCGGACGTGATCGACGCCATCCAGCCCGACTTCGCCCTTGACGTTCTCGTATACACTCCCGATGAGTTCGACCGGATGCTGGCGGAGGAGAATCCGTTTTTGACCTACGCAGTCGAGGAGGGAAAGGTAATCTATGAAAGACCCAAAGAGCGAGGGGAAGCAGTGGCTTGAACAGGCTACTTTGAGGTATTCTAAATTCTCGTTTGCTTTTCTTGCCCGCAGAGCCGCCTTCACTCTCGCGTATTTGTTAGCGAGACGAATTCCATTTACGAGCAATCACCTCGGGAGCAGGCCCAGCAATAGCTGAGTCTACTTGCACCGGTAAATTCATCTCAAGTATTTCCCAGTTCCCTTGGAAATGCTGTATGCCGATAAGTAACTGTACCGCCAGGGGCAGAGCCTCCCTAGAGTGAGCTTGTAGACGGTTTGCTGTTACGCATTCACAGCAGCGCAGATAAAGCTGTGGATACTTCTGATAGGTTTTCAGTGCTTCAACCGACAGGTTCTCTAGTGTGGCACTTACGATAACCCGCGGAGTAGTAGCTATTGGCAGCATTGTCTGTAAGAGGCTTGATACTTCTCCCTTTGAGAAGCCCAGAAAGTCCAAAGTGCCAGCGATTACTGCGCGCTGTGCAAGCTGCGTAAGCTCACCTATGCAGTTGAGTACCGCGGCGAACCCCGTGCGAGCATGGACGATATCAATGCGTTTGGTCCGTAATCTCTTTGCAGCATCCTGAGTTTGACCAAGAAGTTGCGTGATGATATAGTCTATACCAGATGCATTATCCCCCTCGCAAACTTGCGCATTACACGCCCGGCAAAACAAATCCCGATCACAGTTCTTGCATTTGCGCTTGTAGGTTGTTGGCCGAGAGTACTTTCTTCGTGTGAGTGGATTAATGGCTTCAAGCGCAACCCACGAGTCTTCAAAGCGATCTATCGGATCTTGCTCCAGATAGCTGTTGCGGAGATAGTGTAGCGCGCGGTCGATCCTCATCGCACTTTTCCCGTCATTAAGTCGCAACCTGTCCAGACGGCTATAGAACGACAGATATGCTTGGTGGTTGTATTCTCGGCGTGGCTCATGCAGTATCGGCACGTTGTGGAGTACTTGGGCAAGTTCGCGATTTTGATACGCCCTATCTACATCTATTGAGAATTGCGGCACTGGGTAGTCGATTGCGGTACCATAGACGGCCGACAACTGGTCGGTTACCTGACTTGCATACGAGACAGCGCTGTTAATCGACTTAACAGCACTTTCGGCTCTGAGATCGATTCTGTAAATCAGCCCTTTGTGAACCGGGGCATCAGTGCTTGCTATCTCCTGCAAGTCATCCCTAATAATCAGCTCAAATTCGGGTGTCCGCCAGCCCCGCTTTGTCCCCACCTTCAGCGCAGATCGGCTGGTTAGAATTACTCTGTACAGTTTTTCGACAGTTCAGTTCCCTTCCGAAAGAGGATTTGCTGCGGCAAGCTCCAGCGCCTGCCGGATGTCCTCGTCCTCAAGCTCAGGATACTCTCGCCGCAAGTCCTCCCGGTTCGGGTAAACAGCGAGCGCCTCAAGGACACGGCGGACAGTTATCCGCAAGTCCCGTATGCAAGGCTGACCGTTCATCTTCGCAGGATCAACAGTAATTCTATCCAACTTCATGTTTACCTCATACTCCGCTTCCAGGCACGTGCTAAGCAACCTACTGAACCTTTGCGCTCATCCCGGCCACGGATACGGAGATTGTGGCCGCCTTTGCGGTCGAGTCCCAGGTGATCCCAAACGAAGCCGCGCCTGTGGAGTCCGTAACCGTGCTTATGTAGTCGGCGATGCCGCCGCGAACCGATAGCAAGATAGCCTGTCCGGCTATTCCGTTACCGTTCGGGTCTCTCAAAGTCACATCCACCTGCCCGCGGTTCGGCGCGCCCGATGGGTCCTGGACCAGCTTTGCCCAGAGCTTCACCGGCTTTCCTGGAACCACGGTGATCGGAAGGTCGAAGCGTCGGCCCGCGCCAAGCGCGGTCACTGTCCCCTTTCCGGCCTTGATCGGCATGAAGTAGCCCTTTTGGTCGACAAACCCTATCCCGCCTGTAGTTCCCCACAGTATCCCGGCCTGAGCTTCCTCAGGGACAGGCTGTCCGCTGGCCCCGTCGATCAACGTCAGCAGACGCCCCTGGCCGGAAGGCGTCTCAGCACATCCGGATTCCGCCAGAGAAAAGGCAACATCCTGCGAAAGCGTGGGCTGCGCGTACACAAGCAGCGCGTTTGCAACAGGCCGCTCTTTACCGCCCGATGGACTGTTTATGACAAGTCCCATGACCGAAAGCGATGTCGATCCGCCGCCGTCGAGGTTAATGGCTTCCACTGCGCCGAGTTTCTTCAAAAGTTCGGCCATTTCCGGCAGCGTCATGCCCCGGCTTACACACTGCCTGCCATCGACAGCCACGAGCAGCAGCTCGCCCGAGGCCGTGATTCCTGCCGCCGTCCTTGGATGACAGAAGAGGCTGAACGTTGGTTTGAAGCCCTGCTCCTCGGTGTCCACCATCACGCTGCCGCCGCGAACTAGCCACGGACCGCCGCCAACTGCGTTAACTACGCTGTCCCAACTTCTGCCGGATGCTGATCTGACGTCGAACCTGAGCGTGATTTTCTCATCTTTATGGAAGTTCTGAAGAACCCAGTCCGAGGCGCTGCCGGAAGCTGAGAGTATCGCGTGACCATCCGGCACGGGCAAGCCCGCGCAAGAAGCCGGGTCGGTGACGACAGTGGCAGTGATATCGACGTTCGGCCTCACGGGGCCGTCCATCAGCAGCGCAACCTCAACCCCCTCCTTGTTTGCCACAGCAGCCCCGAACGCAGGCGTATAGAGAACAAGCTCGTCCTTCTGCCTTGTCCTGTTCAGCCCGGAGATGGAGAACTGGGCGCCTGATACGGCTGTGCACCTCCCGGAGAAGCTGACGCGGTCGCACAACAGGCTCCCGTCGGCCGTGATGCCTATTGCCGCTCTGTCCATCGGCTCACTTACCAGTTCGGCGTCGATTATGGCAAGTCCGAGGGGATCGCCGGTGTAGGGGAAATAGTCCGCATTGACCCCTGCCAGCGCGCCCTTTCTTGCCACCATAGAGCTGACAGTCTCGCGGCCCTTTGCAGGCCCGTCCGTGATTACTTTGTCGCCCGCAAGCGCCGCAGCGATCTTCACCCCCGGCCTCTTGGGGTCAATGCGTAGCACATTTACTATGAGAGGAGATTCGCTGTCGGTTTCGATATCCTGAACCAGCGTCACACCGTCCGCCAACACCTTCGACACCGGCGCGGAAACCGACGGAACCGCGAGGCTCAGGATGATAAAGGCTAATGCGCAACGAAGGATTGCCCGGTCGGCCAGTCCGATACCGCGCGTTGAACAACATGCACGTAACAGTAAACTCATTAGTTCCTATTCAAACCATGGGATTTCAGATTTGAGATTGCAGATTTCAGATTGAAGGTAACAGGTAACAGGTAACAGGTAACAGAGGGTCTTCCCATGACCCATGACCCATGACCTATCACCCAACACCCA
>JACPPP010000041.1 GCA_016190935.1 Armatimonadota bacterium
AACTACTCCCAGACACCTCCCAAACTCTACTCTTCCAAAATTGGTGGAGGATCTGGGGTACCCTCTGCTGTTTGTAACTAAACAACGGGGGTAAAGCGGGGAGTGTCAAGTGACAAGTGTAGAACGCCTCCGGGATGGCGCCGACAGTCTTCTCTCTTGGCGGCTTGCATCCGCCGGTCTGAACATAATCTACGACACGAAAATGATAGTGCGCCACTATCCACCGCTTCAATTACGGCGTCTCCTGAAGCGATATCTGCAGTATTCTAGAGTCACGTACCGCCTGCGGGTAGTAGATCGACGTCTTCCGGGAGGCCGGCTGGTCGGTCTCGGCGCGGTGACTCCGCTTCTCCTGGCGGGAGCAAGGCTTGTGAGGGACTACGAACGGCTCATCTGTCTATCCCTCACCGGCAGGACTCCTCTCTACCTCGTCCCCCCGCTTGCCGCACTCTTTCCACTTATCCGCGCCCTCGACGCCTGCGCCATGCTGGGCACACAGATCGATAGCCTCAAGCAGAAGAAGAGTAAGACGGCTGACAGGTAAACATGTTCACAGAAAAATCAACGAATATTCCTTGACAAGCGACCGCAGAAGCCGTGTAAATTGTACGTCAGCAGGCTGTGTGGAATCAGATATCGTAGGTGGTCTACATCGGTAAGACGTTTTATCAGGAGGAGTGAGAAGTGAACTATCTAGCGCACGTAACCGCAGTTCTTGCCCTGTTTCTTGCAGTAGCAAGCGCTGCCTCTGAATCGTTGACATCTATTGCCAGCGATATGGAAGTGGGACAGCAACTGATAGACGCTGGTGACTATAATGGAGCATTACAGGTCTTTACTGGCATACTTGATAAGCATCCCGGCCTAGCGGGAAAATGGTCCGAAGCGTACGGCCAAGTCCAATTCAAAACCGGATTGTGCTATTTGGCGCTCGGAAATGTGGCAGCGGCGAAGGATGCCCTTGCCACAGGTCTCACCGCCGCAAAGGAGGGTGATCCTTGCCTGAAAAATCTTAGATACTGGTTTGGACAAGCCTATGTGGCGGGAGGGGAGAGCAAGGCCGCACTAGATCTCTTTTCGAACTATGTAAAAGACTATCCAGATGAGTGGATCCCTCGCACAATAATCTGGCAGTGCATGTGCAACGAGAAGAAGTATGAGCAGGCCTTGGCGTACTTGCAGAGTGTTTACGACGAGCGGCCCGAAATGCGGCCGGAAGTGCTAAGCCTTAGAGCTAACACGTTTTTTGACTACCTGAATAGGAAAGACGATGCCATCAACGCACTCCACCGATTGATCGCGGACTATCCCGACCACCAGCTTGCCATCCCGGCCCGCATAACGATTGGCGAGGGGATGATTGAGGAGAACCGTGTCCAAGATGCAAGAGACTGGTACACAGAAACGTTAGCAGTTCGCCCGACGGACGAGATATCCGTGCTGTGGAAATTCCGGCTGGCTTATTGTGACTACCACGAGAAGAATTGGGCTACTGCTCTTGGTGTATTCCAGATACTTTATACCAGTTATCCCGTCGGCAAATGGCACGATCATATTAAGTACCTGATCGGCGATTGCCACCTAAGACTGGACAATTACGCGGCAGCGAGAACAGCGTTTAAAGAGCTGATTTCCAGCTTTCCTGACAGCAGTTGGGCGGAAGCGGCGAGGAGACTCTTGTCCGATCTCCCGGGGCAGTGATATGTGAAGGAGTTGTACGCGACCGGTGGGAAAGCGATTAACACGGAACATGCGAGTGACTTTACTGGTGCTCGCGACCCTTGTTTTGGGCGTCGCTGAAGCTGAGGCATGCAAGGTATACAGTGCTTCGCCGGATATCGTGTTGTATATCAGCGCGCCTGCAAACAACTCGACTGTCTGCCTGGATGCGACAGTTCAGTGCAGCGCGAGCGCAACGGATGAGGACACCTGGAGATGGATAGACAGCAGCACGTGGTATGTTATAGGCGACAGCATTGCTTCTTACACTTGGTCTGCGAGTGGAGGCACATTTCCCGGTGGAAACAGCGGTTCTTCAGTCACTTGGCACGCACCGAACACGCCTGGAACTTACATGATCACTTGCACTGCAGATGACCCGGCAGGCTGCCGCGTCTATTACCCCGACACCGGCTGTCGGGATGATGGCGCAAAGTCGAAAAGTGTTACGATCAACGTCTGCTCGCTGCAATTGTCGTCATCGCGGACTTGGGTCGATTACGGTTGCGGCGCTACTCAGAATTGTTCGTTTGTGACTTGCACGCTCCACAGCGCATGTCCCGACGATCAGCCAACTTTTTCCACGACAGGCCCCTTGAGTGTCCAAAGTATTAACAAAACTGGTGACAGGACCTATGTCGCCACAGTCTGCAGTACAGCGCCGTCAGGCTGCGAGCAGACGGGAACGGTGAAAGCGACAAATTCGTTTGGGTGCGAGTCGAACACAGTGTCCATTACAGTTAAACAACTTGGGCCTTTCACCTTCACACATACTGGCACTGATTCGCCAGTATATTACTATGGTGGTGTCACGTTTAGTGAGCTAGGCGAGCCCCCGCCATATGGCTGTTCTCCGGATAATCCTGTTTACGGTTGCATAACCAAGGTTCACTACGAGCTGTGTATCGAATGCCCGTTGCCGACCGCAAAGGACTTATTCGAGACACTGCAGGATGGGCTGTTTTGCAACTGCAATCCCACAGACGCTTGGAGCACGTCCATTCCGGCAGGATACTCAGGATGCGCTGAGGTTACAGACTCGATAGGTGTGCTCACTTGTAGCTGTGATGATGCGATTTTCTTCGGTGATTACTGGTGCAAGAGCCAACAAGCGATAAAAATTGGAGATTGTGAGTTGGCACAACGCTGCATCGAGGAATCACGCGCCAGTCCAGCCGGAAACTGCTCAACATTAACTCAGACAGTCTATGTTAGTGATGGCTGGTCCGGGTGCGACTGCTGGTAGATGTTGGCTTATATTGAGGAACGTAAGCTGTTGTGCTAATGGAGTGTTACATATGATGAAAACAAGGAGGAATAGCAGTGGGTCTTAAGCCGTACGTCACAATTCTTGTGGTTCTTACCGTCGGTATCGTCTTTCCGCTGTCCGGAGACGTTTCTGCAGAGCCATCGTCAGAGATGGCAGATAAACTCGCGGCGGGGGTGCCTGCTCTGCCTGATGGCAAAGCATCTTTGCAGGGCAGGATTCTGGAACTGCTCCGCCGGGCGCGTCAGTCACACGCGGACCTGCATCTGTGCTTCAGCATTGAACGCGTGGGCAAAAGTGAACAACATTACTTTAAGCCCAGCACTGAAGGAACGTTACGTGAGCATCTGGACAGTATCAGTGCTCAAACGAATTACACTTGGCTAGCCAACGGGGATTGGGTCAACTTCATTCCCAAGAGCAAGGTTGCCGATTCTAACTACATTCTGAACCAGAGGATACCGGGTACCGTCGTTGTCAGCAAGGACTCCAGCAAGCACACATCGCTCAAAGATTGGTTTGTGGCGCGGCGCGCCAGTTCGGCCCGAAACATTCATTCCATTCGCATTAAAGGACTTCGCCCCAAGCCTGTCGAGGCACCGGAATCAATTACTCTCACAAACCCAACGTTACGGGAGTACGTGAATACTAACGAATCGTTCTATGGAAACGATACCTGGACAGTGACAATTATGCAGTATCCACCCAAAGAGGGCGAAGTCGAATCACGAATCTCCCTCCTTTGGTGGGGGCAGAACAGGAGAGAGCTAGTGCCGGTGGCGAGCCACCAGTAAGTCAGCGGGTGCCGGGATGTGCGGCGGGCGATCCGGCATACAAACTCACAACTCACAAAAGCCCCATCTTGAGCTTTACCTCCACAATGGTCCTCTGAGCTATTCGGCGCGCCTTGCACGCTCCATCTCCCAGAATTTGGCGGACATAATCCGGTCTTGCAGCGAGATCTTCTGCCGCCTCGCGTATGGGCGTCAGAGCGTCCACAACGTCGTCCGCCAGAACTCTCTTCATCTCCGAGTAACGGATGGCACCCTCGTTATACTCTCTCCTGAACCTCTCGTAGGTCTCGGGCGGCGAGAACTGGCTCATCAGAATGAAGAGGTTCGCTGTGCCGGAGCTCATGGGCTTACCGGTCTCGGGACCGGCGTCGGTCACAGCGCGAAGTATCTGTTGACGGACCTTATCCGGATGGTCCGCAAGAGCTATATAGCTTCCGGGGATGCTCTTGCTCATTTTGCGGTCGGGGTCCGAAAGTCCCATTATGCGGGGCGCTGCCGAAAGATGCGCCTCCGGCTCATGAAATGTGTCGCCGAAGGTTACGTTGAACTTGCGCGCGAGGTCCCTGGTAAGCTCGATGTGCTGAACCTGGTCTTCTCCTACGGGCACTACGCTTGCCTTATAGAGAAGGATGTCCGCAGCCTGCAGCACCGGATAGTTGAACAGACCGGCGTTTATCTCCTCCCTGAACAGCCTCGACTTTTCCTTGAACTGCGTCATGCGAGTGAGCCTGCCCATCGGGGCGATTGAATTGAGTAACCACGCAAGCTCCGTGTGTTCGGGCACGTGCGACTGGACAAAGATCGTGGACACCCTCGGATCGAGTCCCGCAGCGACGTTTATGACCGCAGCATCGAATATGTTCTTCTGCATCTGGCTGGGGTCGTACGGCGCCGTGATAGCGTGGTAGTCCACTATGCAGAAGAAGCTCTCATAACGGTGTTGAAGCTCGACCCACGCTTTGATCGCCCCAAGGTAGTTGCCGATATGCACCAGACCGGTCGGCTGGATTCCACTGAAGACCCGCGTCACCATGCTATCTGTCCCATCCAATAATCTTTATACCCGGTTCGCTGCGAGCAATGAGCGATGAGCGATGAGTTAACAGGTAACAGGAAACAGGTGATAGTGGGTCTTCCCATGCCCCATGCTCCATGTCCCATGACCCGATGGACCGGCCCGTCTCGCGCCTCAGCATGTAAGGACGTCCAGTCCAAATTCTTCTAAGATTAGACTCAGGCGGTAGACTGGAAGGCCGACTACGTTGAAGAAGCATCCTTGTATGCCCTCGACAAGCACCGCGCCTCGACCCTGAATAGCGTAAGCGCCGGCCTTGTCCAGCGGCTCACCCGTGGCAACGTAGCGGTCGATAATTTCCTCCGTCAGTTTGCGAAACCGCACGTCCGTCGACTCAAATCCGCCCTGTTCTCCATCCTGCACGTCTACGACGTGAACCCCCGTGTAGACTTGATGCGTGCGACCAGAAAGCAGCCGAAGCATTCGTTTCGCATCCTCTGTACCCGCAGGCTTACCGAGTATCTCATCGCCGACCGCGACAACTGTGTCAGATCCAATCACCAATCCGGCCGTGAGGCGTGAGGCTATGTCCCGGGCCTTGTATTTCGCCGATAGCAGAACGTGGTCGCGGGGCGAGAGGTCGTCCGGCATTTCGGACTCGTCAAAGGTCGATGGGATAACCTCGAACTGAGGACAGATGAGCTTCAAAAGCTCCTCCCGTCTCGGGGATGCGGAGGCTAGCACTATGCGCCGGGAATCATCACACACTAAGAATTCTCCTGCTTCTCGTAACAGGGGTTGGGGGTTAGGGGCTAGGGGTTGGTAGGATAAGACCCACAACCCCTTGATCGCACACGATCTCCTCGCCAATGATCGCGTGCGAAAGAGAAATATGCGATTTGGAATCGCAGGCATTCTCTTTCGGGTGCGATGCTGATATCACACCCGATCATGGGGAATATCGCACCCGATCATGAGAGATTGGAGTCTCTTTCAATCTAAAATCTAAAATCCAAAATCTAAAATTCCCCCAGCGCCTATCCCGCCAACCTGATAATCGCCTGGGCCAGCTTCTCAGGATCGTGGCGGACCACGTCGGTCTGGCTCATGAAGTCGCCGATCACCACCCTGTAGCCCATCTCACGAACGGCATCGATATCCGGCGCGACCAGTTCGGCTCCCTGCTCCGCGTATTTTTCGAGCAGTTCCAGACTCGGCACCTGCCGGTTGACCAGAACGTGATTAAAGATTCTGTGGTCGGAATGGTTGGCCACTGCGCGGACGTGATCCGCAGCCGTAAACCCCTCGGTCTCCCCAGGCTGGGTCATTACATTGCACACGTAGACTTTTTCAGCCTTCGAATCGGCGATGGCATCAGCGATTCCGAGGACCAGCAGGTTTGGCACGATACTTGTGTAGACGCTTCCAGGGCCGATTATGATAACGTCCGCCAGTGCAATCGCCTGTATGGATTCGTCGAGAGGACGGATGTCCGACGGCGTGAGGAATATGTGACGGATCCGCTGCCTAGAGGCAACGATGTTGGTCTCGCCATCGGCAAGCGATCCGTCGGCAAGTTCCGCGTGAAGCTGCACGTTCTCGATAGTCGAGGGCAGTACCCGGCCGCGTATGGCAAGAATGTTGCTGGTTTCCTTGACAGCCTTCTCAAAATCTCCCGTGATGTTAGTCATGGCGGCTATGAGCAGGTTTCCGAACGAATGGCCCTGCAGTGAGCCGGTTCCGCCGTTGAAGCGGTACTGGAAGAGCTCGGTCATCAGTGGCTCGGCGTCGGCCAGGGCGACAAGGCAGTTGCGAATATCCCCCGGAGGCAGCATGCCCAACTCCCTGTGCAGCTTACCCGAACTCCCACCGTCGTCTGTCACCGTAACGATGGCCACGATGTTGCTCGTATATTGCTTGAGTCCTCTCAGCATTGTGGAGAGTCCAGTACCGCCGCCGATGACGACGATCCGCTGTCCCTGCGAAAGGTATCTCTTCTGAAAGAGCACGTCCGCGAGTTTATCACGCGCGCGGGGATCTACAACGCTTATAATCGAGCGGATGACCTGCCTGATCGCAACAAAGATCAGCACAAGCCCGAAGAATATCAGCCCAAGGCTGAGAGGAATATAGGTAGTGGGCTGGTCAAGACGGATTCCAAACCGGGAAAACGCGACGCGGCCCACGCTGTTCAAGTACTCGAAAACGGCTATGTTGGCGAGCAGCACCACGCCGACTACGATGGCGAAGGCGCCGACGGGAACAAGCAGCAGCCACCGTTTGACGCGCATGCCCGGGTATAACCACTTAAGCGAGCTCCAAATGCCTTTTCTCATCGCTTAACCTTTCGGGCAGTCCCTGTGCTCTATCATTACATTGTAGTCGCGCAGCTTCAAATACCTTGAAATCTCGTTTGCGACCACTACCGACCTGTGCTTACCGCCGGTACAGCCGACTGCAATAGTGAGATACGCCTTGCCTTCCTTCTCATACTGCGGTATAGAAAACTCAACGAGATCACACAGCCGCTCCAGAAGCGGCTCCGTCATCGGATCCGACAAGACGTAATGCTTTACCTCTTCATGTGTGCCGTCCAGCCCGGACAGCTTCTCTACCCAATATGGGTTGGCAAGAAACCGAACATCGAAGACCAGGTCAGCATCGAGCGGCACTCCGTATTTGAAACCGAAGGAGACGATTGTTATAACCATCCCCTCGTTCTTTGCCTGCGGGCCGAAGTACTGCCTGATCAGACGCCTGAGGCTCTCCGGATCAAGGTTGGACGTGTCTATAATCTTATCCGCCTGCTCCTTGATGTCTGCAAGGATCTTGCGTTCCTCCTCGATGCTGTCGATGATTCCGAGCCCCTCGGTCACAAGAGGATGCTTTCTCCTGGTCTCCTTGAACCGCCGGATTAGCATGGTATCTGAGGCGTCGAGGAAGAGTATCCTGGCCTTACTGTAGCCGCTTATCTGCGCGTCCACCAGTTCGTCATACGCTTTAAGGAAGTCGCCGAAGAACTGTCCTGTTCGCACGTCCACTACAATGGCAAGGTCCTCGCCCCTCGCGCCCGACCTGTGCCACAGATGTACCACGTGTGTAAGGAGGTCCGGCGGCAGATTGTCGATGCAGAAATAGCCCAGGTCCTCAAAGGTCCTGATGGCAAGGCTCTTGCCGGCCCCGGACATCCCAGTAACTACTACAAGCCGCTTTTCCAAACTAAAATCTCCGCGATCTTGACCGCTGCTTTATGAATTGGTTGATGACGCCGCTCAAAAGGCCGAGCGCCAGCGATCCGAAAAGTGCGCCCCAAAAGCTCTGAACTATTCCAGCATTTATTATCGCATCCGCTGCCCAAAAAAGCAGGGCGTTCACAACGAACGCGAACAGACCGAACGTGAGACAGTTCAGCGGCAGCGTAAGAGCCTTCACAATCGGCCGGATGAAAGCGTTGATTACGCCGAGCACTATAAAGAAAAGCAGCGCACGCCAGAACCCAGGCCAGCGAAGCCCGACGTGAAGCAAATCCCCGATGAACACCGTAAGCCAAACGGCCGCAACGCCCAAAATCCAGCGGATAATGAAGATCACAGGACGATACCCTCCAATCTAAGAAGCCGTCTCTTGAGGTCGATGCCGCCGCCATATCCGCCTATGCTGCCATCGCTGTGCACCACGCGGTGGCATGGGACTATGACAGGCGCCGGATTCCGTCTCATCGCATTTCCTACAGCTCTCGCGCCGCGAGGAGAGCCTGCGGCGGCCGCGAGCGCGCCATAGCTCGTCAGCCGTCCATAGGGCGCCTTCATTGCTTCCCGGAGAACTCGCTCCTCGAACTCTCCGATCTCCTCGAACTTCACAAGAACATCCGAAAAGTCCATGGGCCTCCCATCAAAGTACAGACGCAGGCGTTCCGGCAGGTCGCCAAATCGGTCAGAGCATTCCGTCGCTCCCGCTGGTACCCTGGCCGCCGCCTCTTCCCTCGTGCGCTCCGGAAGCTCGACCTCCACCAGCGCCCCATTCCTTCCGGCGATCAGAACCCATCCGAATGCTGTTTCAATTATTGAATAGTAAAGGCTCATCTAAGTTTTATTACGCAAATCCTTCGCCAGCCATCAGCCTGACGGGTGTTGGGTGTTGGGTGTTGGGTGATAGGTCATGGGTCATGGGGCATGGGAAGACCTTCTGTTAACTGTTACCTGTTACCTGTTAACTGTTACCTCATCGCTCATTGCTCGCCGCTCATTCCCATTCGAAG
>JACPPP010000042.1 GCA_016190935.1 Armatimonadota bacterium
CTGTTACCTGTTACCTGTTACCTGTTACCTCTCCCTTCCGTGCTTCCGTAGGTAAAGCTCCCGCTTCACTACGGCTGTGCAGGTGTATCGTAGATCAACTTGAACTCCTCTATCGGCAGGCCGTCGTCTGCAAGCCGAAGTGTATAGGAATACGGCCATGCGTCTTCCTGGCGGATTATCGGCCTGCGGCTCGTCGGTCCGACGATCGAGACAACGACCTGCTGCGCACCCGGGAAGGTTCCAGCATAGGTGTCGGCAAACCAATTATATAAGAAGTCATCCGCCGTTGGATTCTGGCGGATTTCTAGACCGTCAACCTGCTGGTTTCCGGGCAACTTGAACTCAACGTTCGGGTCCGTGCCGGACCTGTACACTATTACCTGCCTGCCGAAGCCACTGTCGCCCGCAAGCACGTAGTCGGGAAAAGGCATCCCAGCTATCTCGATCTCTGCGTAACTGCCCTCCGGCCACCCTGATGTGAAGCCGCGTAAGACATCCGCACCGACCGGCTTGGTTCCTCCGGAACCCTTTCCCTCACGGAGGAGCGCCTTGTTGCTGGCGAACTCGAGCGCTATCTCTTCAACAGGTACGCCATCGTCCGCAAGCCGGGTGGTGTAACGAGATACCCATCCATCTGTGCCGGTCCAGCGGCGTACGGCCATTCCTTCGATGCTGAGAATAAGTTCCACGTTGTGTCTGGACTCGTTGTTCAGCCAGATATCCATCGCCCACTCAAACCAGGAGGTATCGCGAGTTATCATTCTGCGGAGCACCAGGCTTGTGCTCGTCTGTTTACCGGGTATATGCCTTGTGATCTCACCGGTCCGGTACTCGATTACTTCCACTGCCTGCGTGAACGGTTCGGCCAGAATAACAGGTGGATCGGGCCGCTGCCCGTCCAGCCTGATCTCAAAGCTCGCTTTCCCAGGAAGACCCGAGCGGACGCCGATGAGATACGGAGCGCGCACTGTGCCGATCTCCGATGATAGCTTCGATGCTGTTATTGAGCCGTCGGGGACAGTCAGGGCAAGGTCGGACTTATCGGCCCGCACCGCGTATGGCACGACGTGGAGTTTGACGGTTGGGGAAAGCGCAGTGCCTTCGACCACGGTCTGCAGCCACAGATCGTCGTTGTCGAAAACGCTCTTGGGGGGCGCAAGTTCGGCGGTGAAAACTCCTCCAGTGGTGGTCACGTTCACCGGCGCGGAGGTCCAAATCGGCGCGGTGTGCGGCGGACCGGAATTGTAGAGTTTGAAAACCAGACTATACTGGCCATCTGCGGGCAGGGGCGTCCCTCCCGACGTATTCCACAACTTGCCTTGATAGCTGATTGTTTGGGGCACCCCCGCGAGGGCGGCAATCGAAGTCGCCAGAATGCATCCGACCAGAATCAGGCCAAGAAGCAGTGAATGGAATCTACAAGACATCTCTTTTCATCTCCTTTGGAAGTAGAGGTCAGAGGTCCGACCCTATCAAATACAAAAGCGAGCAATCTATTATGCAGTATACCCCAGGATTTGTGCTTTGGCAATTCCAAAATTCTTGCCTGCAGCCGACATTTCTGCTAAGCTACCGAGGTACAGTATTATTATAGGAATCTTCAATGACTAAAGAAACGGCAATCGACCTGGAGGTCGGCTTGAATTTTCTGCAGGCCGTGCGGGAGAAGGCGGGGCCGATGGCGACTGCGAACGAGGTAGTGCTGCTTGTGCCCCGCCGCGGCGGCAAAGTCCTTCTGCACACGAAGTCGTTCTATCCGGCGGGAACCTACCGCCTGCCGACCGGCCGGATGCTGCCGGGTGAGACCCCGGAAGTGGCGTTTGGTCGCGAATTTCGGGAAGAACTCGGGCAGGACGGCGCAATCGAGCGCAAACTAGGGATAATCCGCTGCAGGCTGATTAGCGGGAACGAATCTGTCGAGATAGTTTCCCACGTCTACCTTTCACAGGAACTCGCGCAAGAACCTTATGCGAGCGATGAGGATGAGCAGATTACGGGCTTTGTTGACGTTCCGTTCGAGGAGCTTTCCACAGTCGCTCGGAGGCTGCGAGCGCTGCCGAACGCGTGGCGCGACTGGGGCCGGTTCCGGGCAATCGCTCACGACTTTGTGGCTGGGCTGGATTATAAATCGCTCTAACTGAGATTAAGTACTTTCTCGGGCGGATTTGCAATCAGTACTGTCGAAAGTATATGGAGTGCGAGGGCTTGACCTCGCTTTGTCTACCGTTGTTTCGGGGAACCCCTTCCCCGAAACTGCCCCCGCGCAACCAACGGCCGGTGTCGGGGTAAGGGTACCCCGACACAACAAGGCCACTAGCTTTTTCATTACATCAGCATATAAAGATTCTCACAGTACATGCTTTAGCTGTAACCCATAAACAAAGCGGCGTCGAGCCGCCGCAGTCCACATTGGGCCATACCGCCATCCGAAGTTGGAACTGTCGACAGTACTGGATAGCATATCCCTCCCGAGCCGTGAACGCCAATTGAAGGCCCAGCGCTCGCTACTCGACTGTTACGCTCTTAGCAAGATTTCGCGGTTGGTCGATCTCGTGTCCTCTGAACTTGGCGACATGGTAGGCAAGAAGCTGCAACGGAAGCGCGTTCAGGATCGGAGACAGCAGTTCGTCCGTCTCCGGCACGCGGATAATATGGTCCGCATACTTGGCTATCTCTTCATCGTGCCGTCCGGCAACGGCTATCACCTCACCCATGCGAGCCTTCACCTCGAGGATGTTGGAGAGCACCTTTTCATAAGTGCGTCCTTTTGTCGAGACTGCGACTGTAGCCATGGTCGGGTCGATCATAGCGATCGGACCGTGCTTCATCTCTCCAGCAGCGTAGCCCTCGGCGTGTATATAGGCGATCTCTTTGATCTTGAGAGCGCCCTCCAGAGCGGAGGCAAGGTTCGGCCCACGGCCCATATACAGGAAGCCGCCGATGTTGTGATAGCGCTCAGCGCAGTCTATCAGATCCCCGTAATCGGCGAGGAAAAGGTCCGCCTGTTCGGGTATCGTCCAGAGCATGCGGCGCAGGTCGGCGTCACGGTCCGGCGTAAGCGCGCCCCTGACCCGGCCAAAGTGAAGAGCGATAAGTGCGAGCACCATAAGCTGTGTCGTGTAGGCTTTGGTCGATGCGACCGCAATCTCAGGGCCCGCATAAGTGTAGAGCACGCCGCCGGATTCTCTTGCCACAGAGCTTCCGACGACGTTGCAGACGGCCAGCACCCTGGCGCCACGCCTTCTGGCCTCCCTCAAGCCTGCAAGAGTGTCCGCCGTCTCCCCGGACTGGCTTATCACCAACGCCAGCGTACGATCGTCGATGATCGGGTCACGGTATCTGAGCTCCGAAGCCACATCCAGCTCGACCGGCAGCCGGACAAGGCGCTCTATCATATACTTGCCCGCCATTGCGGCGTGATATGCCGTTCCGCATGCAACTATAACAATTTTGTCGATGCTGCGAATGTCCTCATCAGAAAGCCCGAGCCCCTCCAGAGCGACATCGGCGTGCTCTGATGACAGACGCCCGCGCATCGTCTCTCTGAGCGCAACCGGCTGCTCGTGTATCTCCTTGAGCATGAAGTGCTCGTAGCCCCCGCGCTCGGCCATCGCCGCGTCCCACTCGACCTCGTGTACGTTGTTCACTATCGGCCGGCCGTCGAGACCGCGAAACTCAACTGAAGTCCTGTTGATGACGGCGACCGTATCGTCTTCGATGAAGTGAACCCTCTTGGTGTAGGCCAGAAACGCGGGCACATCGGAAGCGATGAAATTCTCGTTGCTGCCCACACCGACAACGAGCGGGCTGTGCCGCCTGGCTGCGACGAGAAGGTTGGGTTCGTGACGGCACATCACCGCAAGCGCAAACGATCCGTCAAGCCTCAGTATTGCCTGCCGGACGGCCTCCGCGAGATCGCCGTCATAAGCCTCCTCCACCAGATGCGCTACTACCTCAGTGTCCGTTTCAGAGGTGAACCTATGCCCCCGGGCAACCAGGTCTTCCTTAAGAGACAGGTAGTTTTCGATGATTCCGTTGTGGACAACTACAATCTCGCCGGAGCAGTCGACATGAGGATGTGCGTTCTCATCGGAGGGCCTGCCGTGAGTGGCCCAGCGGGTGTGACCGATACCAATGCTGCCTCCCAACTGAACACCGTCGAGCGCAGATGCAAGCACGCTCAGCTTTCCGGCAGCCTTATGGACAGCGACCCGGCCGTCGTTGAAGACCGCGATTCCAGCGCTGTCGTATCCCCGGTATTCCAGTCGCTTGAGACCGTCAAGCAGCACAGGGCAGGCTTCCCGCCCGCCGGTATATCCAACTATTCCACACACATCGAGACTCCTTTGTGGGTTTCTTTGAAACGCGGATTAAGCTGTCAGCAGTCAGCTATCAGCATTCAGCGGATGAATATCCGCCACACCTGGGCCGGGGAGGAATCTCCCCGGCGATCGATAAACGTCGGAATCTCCCCCGGCCATCGGGCCTGCAGGGGCCGAGAAGCTGACGGCTGACAGCTTCTCATCGCTCACTTCGCGGGCGGCTTCGCTGCCTCGGGTTTGGGTTTCGGCTTCGGCTTCATCTCGGAGAATACCTTGATTGCCTGCCCCGACCAGGCGGCAAGCTTCGGGACATCCACGAAACCGACCGTCCTCACCGCAAATGCCCGCTGCTTTGCAGAGTCAACTCCAATGCCGAAGAACTCCTGGCCCGAACGCGCATAGACGGCAGCCGCGCCCTTCGGCCCCTTGGACGCATCGTAGAGGACTCTGTTCCAGCCCTGTTCGGGCGAGAACTGATCCTGGTAGAAGCTCATAATGACGTCCGGCTTCACATTGGGATCGAGCTTGAACTGCATTGCGTGGATCTGTCTTATCCCGGCTATTGCCTCGGCGAGTGTGTTCAAGTCCAACTTCTGGAGCATAGTCCCAAATTCGCCCGATGCGTTTGCCACCGCCTGTGAAAAGGCAGGCAGGGCTTGCTTAATCATCCCCAGGATATCCGCTTCACTCAGGTTGAGCTCAGTGATGAGCGTTCCTCCAGGCGGCGCAGCTATTTCCGGGGAAGCGACTTGAACCTCGGGCGCCTGTGCCCAACTCCCGACACAGAGCACAAAAGCCATTACTACGATCATCGTCGCGGTTTTCATAGTTCTCAGCCTCCTGTCATCCGCCTAAGGTATGTCATTTGCCCTTGGTCAGGATGCTCATTATAACCTTCGGGTCTGCTATAATCGCTATTATCTTCGATATGTCCGGGAAGCCGAACAATCTGACAGCGGTGATCTTTCCCTGGGCGGGCTTATCATCGGCTTTCTTCTCGGAGCGGACAATTACCCCTAAGTAGCCCTGGTTGTTCCCGGTTGCCAGCAGGATCATTCCACCTCCGGGGTTGCCGTCTATATTGTAGAAGATACGCCTGCCGCTCACTTGCTTGCCGAAGAAATCTAAGACATCCCTGGTAGAGTAGTTTGCGCCGAGCTTCATCTCGGCAAACTGAACGCGTTCCAGGGTTCCCAGTGCATCTTTAAGCTTTTCGGCATCCAGGATCGAGGCCCAGGAGTCCCCGGTCGCAAACGAGGATATGAAATCCATCTGAGCCAGGAGTTGTTCTTTGCTGACGTTAAGTTCTGTAACTACGGTCGCACCGGGTGGCGTCGGAATGGCAAGCGGCTGTTGCGCCTGGACATCGCCAAGAACGGGAAACGCAGCGCCGATAACCATTACAAACGCTGCGATCAAGTGTCTCATCGGTCCTTCCTCCGGTTTCGGGGTTTGGCAGGTACCGGCAGCGCCCTATGCTCCGGCCCGCGCCCCAGTTATATTACCATGAGTCGCGCCCGCCTACAACACATTGCCGCACCCTCAACGACCTGGCGCGCACCAGCTTGCGCCTCACACTCTATCCACAGGGGATTATACCACAGTTATAGCTGATGATGCGCTGTTAGCGGAACGACACGCAAGGCAGAGTGATGAAGCCTGCAGCGGGTTGAGTTCCTGCGGCAGCATACGAACGGTTACAATCTCGTCCAGTGGGCCACCAGCAATTCCACTAAATGCGTGTCATCCCACACAAGACCACTTGCCATTTGTGGTGATGGCGGGGCAGACTCAGCGCGGTAGCCCATTTAGGCTATCTCTTTTTCGACTCGAACAATCCTGTCTGAAGTTGAAGGATGGGTTCTGAAGTAGGTTGATAGACCTTTTGGCTCCCGCCCCTCGTTCCGCTGCAATTTGCGGAAGAATCTGAGCATGCCGTTCGGGTCGTATCCCGCGCGCGCCATGTATCTTACGCCCAGCCTGTCTGCCTCGTACTCTTCGCGCCTGCCGTAGCCGAGCAGCGCCAGATTGGCCGCAATTGAACCGAGTTCCCGTGCGCTCTCACCCTTCAAAAGAAGTTCCAGAGCCAGGCTGTACTTGAGCTGCTTCTCAGCGCTTCTTACAGCGTGCCTCGCGCTCGTGTGGGCTATCTCATGTGCGATCACGGCCGCGAGAGCGTCCCTGTCGCTACCCGTAAAGTTAATCAATCCCCGGTTCACATATACATAGCCTGGTACTGAAAGCGCGTTAACGTCGCTCACGTCAAGCACCTTAAAGCGTTAGGTTTCGAGATTTAGAGTTCAGGGTCATATCTATAACAGAATGCGATTTTGTCTGCTGGAGAAAATCCTAGTTCAGCAGGATAAAATTCAATAAGAATCGGGTAAAAAATAGATTGACAACAGGGTATATGTGCGGTATAATATATGTTGCCCGGAGAGAAACCGGGCGAAAGCACTTTGAAAACTGGATAGTGAGAGTAGGTTCAAGGAGAGTTTCAACTATTGTTTCGGCAATAGGTAAAGATCAAGTAGACTCTAAGAAAGATTGCTTTTAGCTGAAAGCTGATAGCTGACGGCTGATGGCTTTAGATTTCTTATGGAGAGTTTGATCCTGGCTCAGGACGAACGCTTGCGGCGTGCCTAAGAAATGCAAGTCGAGCGGGTCTAGAGGTTAGAAGTAAGGAGTTAGAGGTTAGAGTTTCTAACATCTAACCTCTAACTTCTAACTTCTAGACTAGCGGCGAACGGTCGCGTAACACGTAAGCAACCTGCCCCAAAGAGGGGGATAGCCCGCCGAAAGGCGGATTAATACCGCATGTGGATATTTGAGCGAATGCATAAATATCTAAAGTAGCAGTACGCTTTGGGATGGGCTTGCGGCCTATCAGCTAGTTGGTGAGGTAACGGCTCACCAAGGCGACGACGGGTAGCTGGTCTGAGAGGATGGTCAGCCGGACTGGGACTGAGATACGGCCCAGACTCCTACGGGGGGCAGCAATTAGGAATCTTGCGCAATGGGCGAAAGCCTGACGCAGCGACGC
>JACPPP010000044.1 GCA_016190935.1 Armatimonadota bacterium
CTGCATCACATTCGCCGCCTTCTGGATCGTGCGGAACGGCTGCGTCATGCTGCCGGGGTTAGTGTCGCTACCACCTGTCGCCACATAATATGTTGCGGCATATCCGCCGCCGGTTGTCGCCAGCAGCAGCACTAAAGCCAAAATCAAACTTGGACAACACATCTTCCAGTGCATGCTATTGTCCTGTTTGGTAGCCCACAAGTAATCTCGATTCCCCGAACTCACAGCGCGCGCCTCCCAGCCGTTCGGACCCTGCGGATAAAACCACATGGGGGCAGGCTGCATGAATATCCTGCTTCAGCACAGCTAATTGGAAGTCGCATAGCATAGTGTTGTAGTAATACTCGAAATCTCACAACGAATAGTAGCATTACTCCAAGACCTCGCTAATATCGTTTGCCTGCCTTACCTTGACTGCGCGGAGGCCACCATTCTCGTCGGCGATCCCTGCGACTTTGACGTAATCCCCCGGGTTGAGAGTCTGAGTCAAAGTCACAGAAGGCGGCACAAGCGCGCGGACTGAACCCTCAATCTGATCGAAAGTCCACGCTACGAAGTTGTCAAATGACGGCGGAAAAGGTCCTCCGCCATAGTGAAGCCCCACTGAGCCGGACTCCAGGAGCATTGAACTCTGCACTCTATAGTCTATTTGATAAGAGTTTGTTCCGTCCGTGAGAGTGTAGCGGAGGTTCGGGCCTTGAAGCAGAGCCTCGATATGTATGTCGGGCCCAACAGACAAGCCCGCTATCAAAATCGACTGGATACCCAGCCATTGTCCGCCGACATATTCTTGAACATACATCCGCTTTACATTATCGCCCCAACTGGGATTATACTGTGTGCTGAGAAAACTGTTCGGACCTCGAGTTCTGAGCATGATGTTCGATGCCGCATTTGATCTGGCATCTACGGACACAAACATGTCCTTCGCGAAAAAGGTTCTTATAGCTGACTTAGCTTCCACTCCGGCCGCACTCGTCAACCTGCCGGACGAGACGGTGGTAGGGCTGCCGTAATCGACCCACGCAGGGTTCTTTATTCCGCTGTCGAAATTGTCCTGGAAAAAAGCCCAGCTAGTGTTTGGAACTGGATCGTCGGTTATGTCAAATGCCTTGGAGCCATCGGGGAGGGTTATAGGAGCGTGCAGAAGGACACGTCCCCACACGGTCACGAGCATGTCACGGGTGCTGAGGCCAATGCCATCTGTGCCCCCGGCCTCTTCGCCTCCGATGCCTACAGGTCCGACGGTGACATTCCTGCCGGTACGCGTCACCGATACTCCAGGAACGGATGATACCGTCTCAACATTTTTGTCCGCCGTAATTGAGCCGTAGACAAGCACTTCGTCACCCGGCGCGATGCCTAGAGATGCGACAGTCGGAGCGGTCACCATGATAGCGCTCGAACGGTCCTCAGCCTCTACTGCGAACTCATTGTAGTCCGGGAAGAGGCCTGTCACTATACCCTTGATGTATCCTGTCCATCCGGCAGGACTGGATTTCGCGGCTGCGGGTGACAAGATTTCAGACCCTGGAGCCGGGGGAGTGTAGCCGGGAGCCCAGGTGCTCTCTCCCTCATAAGCCCCTGCGTCCGGGGCCCATCCAGAATAGCCGTCGGTAATTCCGGGGATCGACTGCCCGGCGTCTATGCCCGGCGAGCCGGGGGCCAGGCGGAAATCGCACGCCGTTGGATTCCTTAGCGCCGTAATCGAAGCCTGAACGTTGTTCGCAACTACCGCGCCATTGCCCCACTGACCCGAAGTCTCAGGATTGACCTGACCGATGAAGAGGTTGTTTATTATTCTGGACCCGGACATGTCGTTCCAGGTAGTGAGGTAGCCGCAGGAGACAGCGTTGCCCGGCGGGAATGTGGTGTTGTTATATATCTTATTGTTTCGACTTGGTTGATTGATCTGAATGTTGCCGTTCCGAACATTCCAGACCACGTTGTGATGAACAAGAAAGTTCGAGGAGCCGTTATCGAGATAGATCCCGCAGCCTCTTGGGCTGTCGTGGCACCAGTTGTAGGCAATGACCGTGCCATTGCCGTCACTTCCTCCGCTGTAGGTCAGCCCCAGGTCGTGGTTCAACATCCCGGCATTGTACAAATGGTTATACTCTATGCGGCTGGACTGGAGCATTCGGTGCATGATCACACTGTCACCGGAGTTATACATAGTGTTATGTTGGATGGTGTGGTTCGATCCGTGGCAGTTTACAACGGCGCAGTCGATTCCGATGTAGTTGACATCGTGGATCAGGCAGTTGATGATGCTATTGCCTGTGCTATACAACCGCAGTGACACTCCGTTTCCGGCGCTATAGGCAATGGTAGAATCCCTCAGTTCGTTGTATTGCCCTCCCATGATGGCTCCTGTGTCATACCGTCCGGCCTCCCAGGCCGAAGCTGGTCCCGCGAACTGATTAACCTCGACAAGATGGGACAAGTACCGAAGGTGGCAGTTATCCACCTTGCAGTAACTGCTGTCTTGCATCGTGATGGTGGATGCAAAGATGTGGAAGCCACTCACAGTTATGTGGGAAAGGCCGCTCAGGTCGAAGGCAAAGTCTCGCCTCTTGGCCTCGACGATGTGCCGGTCGGGGTTCTCGCTTCCGGGCAGCCATAGGTAAAGCCTGTTCGACTGGCGGTCGAGCCACCATTCGGTTTCGACATCCAGAGTCGAAAGCGGACCGCGTGTGAGATAATAGGGGATCCCTGCAATGGGATCGAACATCGTGCTGCCGGAGAGGTAGTCGCGTCCGATTCGCGACATATCCGTCATCTCGAAATAGAGAGTTCGGGAGGCGAAATTCGTAACGCGAGTGACGGCGGCTTTTGCTTGAGCGCCGCCATTGACCCACAATAGCGCTCCTGTCCAGTAACCGTTCGGCTGGGTGAGACGCGAATCGACGATCCGATCAACCTGCGTGCCGGGCTCGGCTGTAGCATAATTCTGGCGCATCAGGTCTAACCCAGTGTTAGGCCATCTCGCCTCGATCATCATCTGGCCGTCAACAAAGACCTGTTCGGTGGGCCAACTGATAGTGCTCCTGTAGATAGCTCCCTGATAAAGCTGCCATGCGGTCAACTCGTCAGATCCGCTTACTGTAACCATCTCCCCATGATAGGCCTCGAAACGGATGGGGTTGCCGGACGCGCCTGAGCGGGCAGGACGGACGGTCTCTCGATATGTCCCGGCCCTGACGTAGCAGATGTCTCCCGGATACATCACATTCGCCGCCTTCTGGATCGTGCGGAACGGCTGCGTCATGCTGCCGGGGTTAGCATCACTGCCGACCGTCGCCACATAATATGTTGCGGCATATCCGCCGCGGGTTGTCGCCAGCAGCAGCACTAGAGCCATGATCAAATTTGGACAACACATCTTCCAGTGCATGCTATTGTCCTGTTTGGTAGCCCACAAGTAATCTCGATTCCCTGAACTCACGGCGCGCGCCTCCCTGCGGTTCGGACCCTGTGCATAAACCCTCCTGGAGAGCAGGCCGTGCAAATATCCTGCTTCAATACAGCTATGGGAAACACCCAGAGCATTGTGTCGTGATCGTATTCCATCCCCCAGTCGTGCGTGCCGTCTACCCTGACCATGCAGGGCTGGTCGTAGAGCATGTTCTGTCGGATCGCCAGGTTATGCCAGGTGCGGCGCACGATGTCCAGACCCAGCTTCTCGAAGTGAGGATCTCCGCTCCAGGCCATGACAGAGCACGGAGCAAGTGTCGAATACGACGGGACCATACGAGCGGAGTAGATGGCGACGGTATCTTCCCTTCCATCCGGGCGGCAGGCCAGCCTGATCCCGAAAGGAGTTGCCGCCGCGTTTAGTCGTTCGAGCGTAGCCATAACTTTGGCAACGTTCTCTGACCGCAGTACCCCTGAAAAACCGTGCAGGCGAGCCCAAAGCTCTCCGATCAACTGATCGCAAAGGACCGTGTCCGACTTTATTCCGTTGCTTGTGTCGTTGTAGAGCAGATACGAACCAACCTCCGGGTTCCAAAGTCTTTGCTGCACGGATTGGCTCGCTTTGTCAAACCATGACCGGCATTGATCGGCGAAAGCGCTGTCACCCTGCAACTCAGCCATACGTTCGGCTATTTTCAGCGTCGAGAGCCAATATGAAGACACATGGCAGGCCGGCCCCTCCATCTGCCAGGTATCGAGGTAGCTCTCACTGCTGTGGACCTCGGGCAGGCAGTCTCCGTCCTTGTCCTGGGCGGACACGAACCACCCGAGCGCCGCCTTGACCGAGGGGTACCATTCGTCGAGCACTTTATCGTCGCCTGTAGAGAGACGATAGCGGTCTATCACCTGCACATAGACCTGTGTGATTACTGTGGGCATGCCGGCAACCGGAAGCTTTCCCGTATTCGGGTCCTGGCCCTGCCTCAACCCGGCTATTTTCTTCAGTCCCGTTTCCGGGAAAAGCAGGTTCACCGGCCAGTCACCGAACTGGCCTGTAGCCAGATTGTCCCCGCAGCCGTACAGCAGGCTCTCGTTAATAGTGAAGTAATCTTCCCCCGCTTTCCAGAAGCTCTCCTGAGCAAGTATGGCCAGCACGTTGATGAGAGAGTCCTGCAGCCAGCCCGGAAGTCTCTTCTCACCATAGACAACCTGCTGCCAGGCAAATACGCGGTTCAGAAGCGATTCATGATGCTCGGCCAGATACTCGGCCACGTCCAGAGCGCCATTGAAGCTTGCTGCGTACATGTTCTTCGAGTTGGGGTCTAAGTTGGGAGCGTACCAGGCCAAGATAAGATAAAGTGTCTTGTTCTCTTTGGGCCTTAGAACAAAATCAACTGCCGTAGAACAGCCGGCGTCACTTGCAGACGGCTTGGGCAGAGTCTTCTCTATGCTGTTCCAGGCTTTAGCATCCAGATCAATTGCGCCGCCGAACCTTACCTTCTCCTGTCCGGCCACTCCCAGTGCGTAAGCATATCCCCTACCCTCTCCAGATGTGCTCACTACCTGGCCTGTGAACGCGCCTTCTACTTTCCTTCTCTCATAGTCGGCTGCAAACCCGACATCCTCTGTTCTTGGGCCGTGGAAGCTGAAGGCTATGCTGCCTCTCTTCATCTTGCTGCTCATGTTCCTCAGCCTTATCTCAAATACAGCCCCAGGAGTGTTAGAATCCTCAGCCTGTCCTGCAATAAATGGTGTCCAGGCTCTTAAGCCTACACTTACGGGTCCTTTGGTCTTATACTCCAGATCCGCCACCGGATAGTGCCCCCAATAGTCTATCTGCTCTGCTGATTCCACCCCTTCCATTGCCTTTAGAGACAGAAGTGTGACCTTCCCCCCTACGGACATTCCGAGAAACGGCAGGCGCATCGTGGGAACGTGCCTCCTCAACTGCTGGTTCTGAATGATGTTCTCGGCCTTGCCTACCTTGTCGGATACCTTCCAGCGCTCGTAGTAGTTGTTGAATATAGTGCACACGTAGTCGAGCGTGCCGTCCGTGCCAAGACTGATGAAGCCCGTCCCCAGCCCTCCAAGCGGCATACCGGGCAGCATGTTGCCGTTACGATAGACGATCCCGGTGACCGGAGTGGGCAGGCCGTCCGCGGTGAAACTGACCCACTCCCTCGCCGGTAGATCCTTTGGAAATATTCTGGCCGCCGCGGAGAGGCATCCAGAGCCGGAGACAGTTAGACATAATGCAGTTATCGCGGTCAGAAAAGTTCTCTTCATCTCAGTTCCTCCCCGCTTTCTTTACGCTGCTCCCTGCGGTTCGGACTCTGTACACAAAGCCTCCTGGTGAGCAGGCTGTGCGAATATCCTGCTTCAGCACAGCTATGGGGAATGTCCAGAGCATCGGGTTGTGATAGTACTCCATCCCGAAGACGTACGTCCCGTCCAGGTTCAACATGCAGGGCATATCCCAGGGCATATTCCGGCGGAGCACCTGGTTGCACCAGGTGCGCTCGACTATCTCCAGTCCCAGTTGCTCCAACTTCGGCTCGCCGCTCCAGACCATAAGAGCAGAGGGAGCCAGGGTGGAATAGGAAGGGATAATCATATCCACTGGCATCGGCATAGCAATAGCCGAATAAGTCGGAACGTTCGTGACATACTCCATCGGCAGACGAGGGGGACGAAAAGCAATAGAGCACGCGCTGCCATCCGGATTCACTGCCAGCCTTGTGCCGGGAAAACTTGTGGCAACGTTGAGACGCCCGATGGTCGCCAGCACTCTCTCAACCCTTTCCGAGGGCAGAACGCCCGCAAAACCGTGCAGGCGCGACCAGAATTCACCGATCAACTGGTCGCATATAACCGTGTCCGACTTCTTACCTGACGCAGCGTCATTATAGAGCAGATATGACCCGGCCTCCTCGTTCCACAGCTTCTGCTCAAGAGACCGGCCGGCTCGATCATACCAGGTGCGGCACTCCTCCACAAAAGCATCATCCCCCTGCAACGCTGCCATTCGTTCGGCGATCTTCAGCGTCGAAAGCCAGTAAGTGCTGATATGCGAAGCCGCCCCTTCCAAAGGCCATGAGCACAGGTAGTGGTTGGCAAAGCGTGAGCCGGACAGCCCGCCGTCAACGTCCGGCAGACGGTCGCCGTCCCTGTCCGTGGTGAACAAGAACCTCATACACGCCTTTACAGAGGGATACCACTCGTCCAGCGCCTCTTCATTGCCTGTGGACAATCTGTAGCGGTCCACTATATGCACGTATATCTGTCCATCCAGCGGCGGCAGTTGGTCGAACCACGGATTATCTGGCTCGGTCCCACGGCCTATACCGGAAGGTATCTGTCCGGTGTCTCGCTTCTGGTAATGCTTGAATGCGGCGAGCTTTCTTATGCCCAAATCTGGGAACAGCAGGTTTATCGCCCACTCCCCAAACTGGTCGTTCGCAAGGCACGCTTGCTGCGGGCACGAGATCAGGCTCTCATTGACGCAGAAGAACCCCTGCTTGCCCCACCAGTGGTTTCGATACGGACTCTTTACCAAGAAGCTGTTTTGTGCGAGCACCGCCAGCACGTTGATAAGGGAGTCCTGCAGCCAGCCCGGAAGCCTCTTCTCGCCATAGACAACCTGCTGCCAGGCAAATACCCGCCTCAGAAGCGACTGGTGGTTCCTCGCCAGATACTCGGCCACATCCAGAGCGCCATTGAAGCGTGTGCTATACATCTGGACGTATGGCTCTCCAACAGGACGCAGTTCGCTGCTCGTGAGCCACGTGGGGACATACCAGGCCAGAATGAGATGTAGGGTCTTGTTCTCTTTGGCACCTAAAGTGAAATCAACTGCCACAGAAGACCCAGCATCGTTTACAGACGGCTTTGGCAGAGTCTTCTCTACGCTCTTCCATGCCTTTGCATCCACATCGATAGCACTGCCGAACCTTACCTTCTCCCGGCCCGCCACTCCCACTGCATAAGCATATTCCCTGCCCTCTCCAGATGTACTCACTACCTGCCCTGTGAATGCACCTTCTACCTTCCTTCTCTCATAGTCGGCTGCAAACCCGATATCCTCTGTTCTTGGGCCTTGGAAGCTGAAGGCTATGCTTCCTCTCTTCGTCTTGCTGCTCGTGTTCCTGAGCCTTATCTCGAATACAGCCCCAGGTGTGTTAGAATCCTCAGCCTGTCCTGCTATAAACGGCGCCCAGGCTCTTAAACCTACGCTCACCGGCCCCTTCGTCTGATACTCCAGATCAGCTACAGGACAATGCCCCCAGTAGTCTATCTGCTCCGCCGATTCCACCCCTTCAATAGCCTTAAGAGAAAGCAGTGTGGCCTTCCCGTCTACCGACATCCCGAGAAACGGCAGCCGCATCGTGGGGACCTGTTGCCTTGTCTGAAGGTTCCACCGCAGGCCGTACGCTCTGGCCGCTTTGTTGGAATAATCTCTTCGCTCGTAATAATTGCTGAATATTGTGCTTATATAGTCGAGAGTTCCGTCCGTGCCCAGGCTGATGAAGCCGGTTCCGAGACCTCCGAGGGGCATCCCAGGCAGGACATCTCCGTTGCGACAGATGACTCCCGTCACCGGCACAGACAAACCATCGGCTGTAAAGCTGATCCAATCCCGCTCCTTGAGACCCGCCGGAAATAGCCTCTCACCAGCGCCGGCGTGTGCCGCGTCAATGGCAAACACAACCAGCGCACATACTACCGCAAAAACTTTCATCTGACTTCTTGTCTCTTCTTATACCAGTTGCCTTTGCAGCCGAAAGTCCGCAGTTCCGCACCCTTCGTGCTTCGACAGGCTTAGCATGGCTCAGGATGCGGAACTGCTCATTCTACGAGCAATTGGTATTAGTTGTATCTGGACACCCCTGTCCCTTGTGATCTGTGATAGGGGTAGGGAAGGCCGGTTGCCCGGTCTCCCCTCCCTCCGAACCGTGCGTGCGGTTCTCCCGCACACGGCTCTCCGGTTGGTGGTATTACCTCATCAAGGATTGACGATACTTCGCACGGGCTAGGTCCAAGGAA
>JACPPP010000050.1 GCA_016190935.1 Armatimonadota bacterium
GTCTGGCATACCTTCTTGGTTCCGGCTCCGCCGGGTTAGGGAAAGCATAGTGACGTTAGAAAGAGCGATGTAAGTTATGTGCCGCAGCGGTGATATGAACTCGTCTAAGAGATGCTGACCAGTAGAAGGTGAGTCACGCCCCTAATGATTAGGCAGTAGCGGACACGGCGGGATATTCACCGAGGCTTATGGGGAGATGATAGGGCCACTGGTTACCTGCCTGGAACGAGGTGGCGATTTCGAGGTTATTAGGCTTCTTTGGTCTGCACGCGAAAAGCGTCCAGATGTGCTAATTGTGGACAAGAGATCGGGTCACGTTATCGTCCAGGAATGCAAGGCAACGTGCTGTTCTGTGGACCACCAAGATCTGTCCGTTGATGTATGTGGGGCGATTAGGAAACACAAGAGAGATGGCGCGAGACAACTTGTATGGCCCGGTACCGATGCGCTCAGCGGCCACGGGGTCAAAGTAGCACCGGTGTCGGACGACCTGACGCGCCTACTTGGATGCAGCGAGAAGTCAGTGGTCGTCACAGCAATACCGGATGGTGAAATCAATCGATTCCGCCGTTCAATCAAGCCGCCAGAGCGCGCCGTGTGTCCACAGTCGTGTGCTGACAACTGCCTATACTCACAGGAGCTTAACATCATCACAGCTTTGTTTGCCGAGGAACTGGAGGGCTCCGCAGATTCTGACGCACTGTTGGAGTTCCTCGGAACGTACAAGGCTGCTGAGAGAGCGGCTTGGGGAGGGGCGCATGGGTGTTTCAGCAATCTATACTTAGATATGCTTTCATCCTTCTCGAACCTCTCCCGCCAGGGGGAATCAAACACGGAAGGCGCATCTTTGGCGTCCTTTCTGGTTGGCCCTCTCGATTACGCTGTGCAGAACAGACTCTACGTTGATTTCCAACAGGTTGGAGGCGCGTGTTCCGAGTACCTGGGCGGAACTTTACGGGAGTCTGTCTTCAGCAGCGTGCATGACTTGGCCATAGTACAGGGCGAGATCGAAAGGCCACCGGTCAAAGAATCGAGCGCTCGGCAGTTCCACGCGATGATTATGGGTGGAGAGGAGCGGCAATCGGAAAGGCCACCCGTGGGTAACTGGCGGTTCAAGTCTCGAGGTCGCGAGTTGGATGAAGCGGGTGTCGGCACGAGTATCGAGGCACGGGTCGTCAAAAGCAATGACGGTCAATTGGATATTACATTCGTGCCCGCAGAATCATTCGATGAGAGGATCGCCAGCAATATACAGTGGGCACTAGCCGAAACAATTGGCGGGGAATACGCCAGCGATGTCTTCAATGCATTCGATGATGAGGTTGTCCGTTATAGGAGCGGAGAGAACGAGCATCCACGTCAGTTCAGGCTGGGCCGGACCCTGTATCTACCCTGGTGGCCTTGGCCAGCAAGTAGACAACAACTTCGTCAAATGCGTGGTTGCTGTCCTCGCTGCGACCATCTCGCAGATTGGATGGAACACCTCTGGCACGAGCCGTTTCTGGAATGGCATCGGTTTTGGCGACATCATCGTCACCGCAAGCACGCACCTTGGTGGAACTACTGGGGACCGACTGCCTATGTGACTTCGGACGGGCGAGGTATGCTTCGAATTCCGAATTGGGGCCGGGAACATTAGAGTAGGCATACATCCACCTGATTTCTCCTGGCACGATTGGTAATATTACGTGTGGTTTTCAGGAACGGCTTACTGTGAGGAGAGATTTTCCAGCTTACTAACCACCTCGCGCTATGATCGGAAGACCACGTATGCAATCTATACTCGCTGTGAAAGACTATCCTCGGAAAGAGTGGATAATCTGGGTTGGGGCCGGTGTTTCGCATCAGCCACCTTCATGCCTCCCGTTGGGTCGGGAGATGACCGAGTTCGCGCTGACAACCGCTTGCGGTGACGGCATACGGGAGAAAATCCTCAGCGTCTGGCAAGAAGCCGACATGATTGCTGCTCGGCCTGACAACGCGACCCCATTTGGAGTTATCCCTAGGCTGGAGACGGTTCTTGGCGAGATCGATAGAGTTCAGGAGAGATCGATCAACTGCAGTCTTGATTATATGGCAGGCTTCTCCTCATTCTGTAATCCACCTTACAACGACAACCACCTTATGCTGGCTTCCTTGCTGTCGGAAGGAGCAACAATTGTAACAACCAACTTCGATCTTTGCATCCAAAGCGCTTACCGATGTATCCAAGGTCGCCCAGACCATCTCGTGATCAAGCCAGGCAAGGTAAATTGCTATATATCAAGTCAAGACAGGCACATTGTGGCATATTCACGGGACTGCCGAACGTATCCCGCAAATGGGTGCAACGATCAAGTCTGTGATGCAAGGACTGCACAGCCAATTCCAGAACTACTTGACTGAGCGACTGGAAAAAGGTGCCGTGTTGATATTCCTTGGTTACAGCGGAAGTGATTCGTTTGATGTCAATCCTTACTTCTACAATGTCGGACGATCCTGCTTCTCGCGCAGCCTCGGAGTATTCATACAGCACGGACATTTGCCCGCACCATACAATGTCAACAAGCTCCTCATCAGCTTTGGTAGATCAATCACAGAAAACGCAGACACGACAGAGTACCTGGCGGTCTTATCTGGCAGGGGGCGATGTCTACTCTCAGGAATATATCACTGGGATTCTGCATTCTTGGAAAGAACGGACCTTGCTGATAAGGACAAGGTGAGAGACATCCTAATCTGTGGCATTGCCAACGCGTTAGGTATAAACGCTGATCTGTTGGAATCAGGCGTCTTGACCAGAGCATTACAATCCGCTCATCACTTTGACCCCGTTTATTTCCACGATTGTGTATCTGTTGCAGCGAGGACGCAGGACAAGAGGAATGTAGAGAAACGCTATCAGGTGGCAACCTCTGAATCCGATATGCTGGGCTACTACTACGCGCACGAGGATTGGCGCAACGCGCTGAAGTACGCCTTATCCGTGGACGACTTGCAGTCCTCAGCGCAAAGTGCAATAATCAGCGCGAGCACGATGGACTGGGACATATACACGTCAATGTCAGTGCATTGCCGCATGATCTGCAACAAATACCTTCTCAACTCGTTCTTGCACGACGTCTCAAGAGATGATAGGAAAGAGATTAATAAGCTAATCAGGCTTACTGGGATACTTGCGCATCCGCCCCTGAGAAATGTGCTCGCCATAAACCAGACAGCATCTGCGCTGAGGTTCAACCTTCTGTTGCAATCGCTTGCTTCTGGCAAGGATGGCTTGGAGACCGAGAATAGCATTCTGTCTCTGTATGGTGAAGCAGCAAGTATTGCTGGCTATATCGGTAGTTACCGAGATATTGCCATCAAGAGCTACTTCTTGCACAGATATCATGGCATGTCCGAAAAACGCGATGAAGCCATCAAGCATGCGACCAAATCCCTTGCTCTGGCAGAGGCAGTTGGAGATGTTCGTGGGGAACGACGTGCCAGAAAGCTGCTCGTCTACCTCTGACCATGCTATTTTGCCAGATAGGAAGACGTCGTTCGCTGCTGTTTCGGCATCCGTTCGCCGGAGCGCGTCTTCTCCTGAAAATCCAATATCTCCCACTGCTCATCCCATACCGGTGTAAGTGGCTTTGTAAGCATGGTTAGCGACAACCCGCTCGGCCCTTCGCCCATCAGTACGGCTTCGATGATGTCGGGCGCAAGAAGCGTAAGCCGGAGTAGCCGGGCGGCAAAAGAGACATCCAGCCCTATCTCTCGTGCCAGGTCGGAGACCGACTTGAACCTACCCTCATCGAGAAGCCGCTGCCATCTGTGCGCTCGCGCAACGGCACCACCAATATCTTCTCCTGGGTCGAGCCCCTCAAGGGAAGACGCTGCGTAACCGTTACCGACAGACGCACATATCTGGACTTCGCCCTTGAGCTAAAGGCTCTTGTCGATGTCCATTATCCCGGCTCAGGAGGCTCTACCCTGATACTGATAATCTTTAGATTAAAGGAACACTAGACTGGCTGGATTTCGATCATTATGTGGAAAACTATCGTTCCCGCAGCATAGAAAGCGGTTAGCTTCTCGGCCCCTACGGGGCCACCGCACGGGGACGTGCGGCATATCTGGCCCGGCGCGAGACGGGCCGGGTCATCGAGAATCCTCACTCCTGAGCGCCTCCTTGCCCTTCGGCCGCTCGGAGCTTTGACTCGACGTATTCGAGCGCCGACTTTGCCTCTGCGTTGGCTGAATCCAATTTCAGAGCCGCTTCGAGCTCTGACCTTGCCAGCTTGTAGTCCTGCCGCTCAATGAATACAGCGGCGAGGAACAGGTGTGGGTCCGGCATATCCGGACGGAGCTTGCATGCCCTGTGAAACGCCGTCGCCGCCGCCCTGAATTCCCCCCGGTCCAGCAGCATCCTGCCCGAGCGTATCTCATCATTGAAACGTCCCTCAAGAGACCTCTCGAGCGTCGGGGCCGTGCCTCCAGACCAATCCTCAGCCAAGGCGTCGAGCTTCCTCTCCTCGGCTACGGAACGCTCTATGAGATAACCCACAGCGCCCGCAGCGGCGAGCACCAGTGCGAACGCGATCACCAGCGCCCGGCTGACCGGACGCCTTGCCCTGGACGAAGTCTTCCCTCTTTGAAGCTCCCTTTGTATTGACTTAAGCTCCTGGACTGCTTTAGCGCAGGAATCCGGCCTTGCGTCGGGGTTCTTCGACATCATAGCCATCACCAGTCCGTTCAACTTCGGGTGGATCGATTCTACGAGCTTTGCAGGTGGCTCCGGATCGGCGGATATCTGTTTGAAAAGCGTCTCGGACGGGGTCTTCTCTGAGATAGCCTGGCGGCCTGTAAGCATCTCGTAAAGGATGATGCCCAGAGAGTAAATGTCGGAGCTTATCGTAGCGCGAAGTCCCCGTGCCTGCTCGGGGGAAACATACTCCGGAACTCCGATGACCTTCCGCCCTCCCGGATCAGCCGGTCTGCTGCCGATAAAATCTCCAAGCACGGCCCTTCCGCTTTCCGAAATAATCACGTTGCGCGGGTTCAGGTCCGAGTGAACTATACCCCGGAGGTGCGCGTGCTCGAGCGCCGAGGCTATCTGTCCCGCGATGTCAACAGCCTCAGCCTGAGGAAGTTTCCTTCGCGCGGCAAGTACCCTATCGAGAGTCCTGCCGCTGACATATTCCATAATCACGAATTCGACACCGGCCTCGCGTCCGTAGCCGTACACTCTCACTATGTTAGGGTGCTCGAGCTTTGCCGCAGGTCCGACGTGGTCGAATATGCTGTGAGAATTCGGGTCCGATTCGCGTGGGACGATCTTAAGCGCGACTGTGCGGTCCAGCGACTCCTGCACGGCCTTATACACCGTACCGAATCCACCCTGGCCGATTGCTTCGACGATCCTGCAGCCGGCTATTGTGTGGCCAATCATTCGGTTTCCACCTCAACCCGCTGCCGTCCGAGATCGAGCATCTCAGTGCTAATCTCAGGCACACCTGGAGATCCATCGCCTGACAGAGTTTCCACTCCGCTCGCTGGGCTAGGGGATGACTGCGAAATCGGAGGCCTGGGGCCTCTATCATAACGCTGTGCGATGAAAACTGTGTCGGCAAGTAGAAGGGCAACTACTACTGCAAGCAGCGCGACCAGCCACCGCGGCGTCCTCTTCGGCAGTTTTGGCAGAGTGAATTGGCTTCCGTCCGGCTCGGACAGACAATCCACAACTGCGACCGCGACATTGTCATATCCACCAGCTCGATTGGCGGCGGCCACAAGGCGCGCCGCTACCCGCTGCGCATCTCCACGCTCGCATGCTGCTGCAAGTATCTCCTCATCCGAGAGCATCTCTGTCAGACCATCTGTGCAAAGAACTATCCTGTCACCGGGCAGCAGATGCACAGCATCCACATCCGGTTCTATTGCTTCTCTCAGTCCCAGGGCTTCGGTCAATTGTCCTCGCCGGTCCGAAATCTTCGCCTCCTCTTCGGTCATTCTCCCTTCCCTGACGCGCTTTGCGACCCAGGTATGGTCGTTCGTAAGCTGAACCATTCCACCGTTCCTAACAAGATAGGCTCTGCTGTCGCCGATATGGCCGATGTAAAGAACGCCATCCACAACTGCGGCGGTTGTCAGCGTTGTTCCCATTCCCGATCTGCCGGACCACTTTACGGCTTCTCTGTTGATCTCGGAGTTTGCCAGGTTGAACGCTTCCTGGATAAGGCCTGTCCAATTGGGGCTCGACTTCCTGGAGACTCTTCCGGAGGACATCCCGGAGAATGTTGAGGCTAGCACCTGGATTGCGCGCTCGCTTGCAGCTTCTCCTGCGGCATGTCCTCCCATTCCGTCGGCCACGGCTGCGATAAGTCCGCGCTCGGATCCGAGTTCTCCGGTGTAGACGAAGGTTCGAAAGAAGCACCTGTCCTCGTTACAGTCCCGGACAAGCCCGGCGTCACACGCCGCTCCTGCGCACAGCGCTGCTACAGTCCCGACTGCCTGCTCATTCTCCGGATACGATTGAGACCTTGAGCCGTGTAGACCCGATCTGGATAATGTCACCATCTGAAAGCTCCCTTTTTTCAACGTCTTGACCGGCGACCCTGGTTGGGTTTGTTGAACTTTCGTTCACGATGAGCAGGGCGCCGTCGTTGGCGTCTATACGAGCGTGGCGCCGGCTGACCGTCGTATCCTCGGATAGCTGCACGGTCTGGTTATCGTCTCGACCTATGGTATTGGCGCCGCCGTACAGTCGGAAAACCTCTCCCCTGTGCGGCCCGCTGACAGCAATAAGCATGGCGACCGGATCATCCCGATAGACCTGCGTAATCACCGGACGCCGCTCGACACCTTGCGTCTGCTGGTTCTTGGCCGTGTGATGCTTCTTCGGCACGGGCCTTGGAATGAACATAAAATAGGCAAGCACGAGCGCCGCTGCTACAAGCACAACCCCAGAGCCGATCAGGATCGAAAGCGGCGGCCCCGGAGGCCCGTGTTTGATCTCGATGAGGTAGGGCTTCGACGCAGCATCATCCTGGAGGACTGTCCCCACGACGTAAACCCAGGAGTCGAGCTCCGGCGGCGAGAGCGTTTTTACCCGAATTACATGCCCGGACGAGTCCTGAAGAGTGTATGTGACCTCGTTAAGCGATGCCGGATTGACCTCTGTCTTTGTAACCTGGCCCATCAGCTTAACACGCACATCTCGATAGCGAACCGGGTTTCCGATGACGTCGCCGACCTGTACGCGCTCCAATGCTGCTGTTCCAGTCGTGGATAATAAGATGACGGCTAAAGCCGCAATGATTCTGAATACCTGCATTAAACTTCCCGAGACTGTTATTGCGCATTTTGCCAGATGCTAAACTCTACAAAAAGCAAGCTGGTTGCCGTTCATTTTTTATCTGATTTAGGGAATACATATAATGAGTGCGAGGTGAGTGGTTATGGCGCTAATGGCAGAAAGCGTTCTATTGATATTTATCGGTCTGACTGATCTCTTAGTGACGCTGGTGTTCCTGCAGAGCAGGGCGTTCGTTGAGGGCAATCCATTGATGGCCTACTATCTTAAATTGGGCACAGGACCATTTATTGTGGTGAAGATGATGCTTCTGTTCCTGCCCATCTTTGTGGCTGAGTGGTCGAGGCGTTACAGACCTCAGTTTGTAAGATGGATGCTCCGCGGAGCGATTGCAGCATATCTGGGAACCTACATATTGCTGTTCTTCATAATAAACGTGGTGCCACTTGCTAAGGCATCAGATAGTGGACCGATGCAAAATGTCGTCAAGATAGCAGAAAAGCTGAGGTGAACAAGCTCACGCTAACCCGACTTATTCACGAGCATCAGCAGGCTTCGGCA
>JACPPP010000051.1 GCA_016190935.1 Armatimonadota bacterium
AACTACTCCCAGACACCTCCCAAACTCTACTCTTCCAAAATTGGTGGAGGATCTGGGAGCACGTGGCGCCATTGACATCTGCCTCGACCTTTGATATTATATCTCGAAAAAGCCAGGAGGGATAAATAGTTGGAAATCAATGTCGGGGGCAGGAAAGTGGCCAGACGGTCGTATGGATTCGATGAGGTGGCCGTAGTGCCCGCGGCGGTTAGTATAGATGTTACCGATGTAGATACTGGCTGGCAGCTCGGTGACAGAAGTTTTCCAATACCTATAATTGCGTCGGCAATGGACGGAGTTGCCGATCCGCGCCTTGCGGTGGAGCTTGGGCGGCTCGGCGGGCTCGCCGTGATTAATCTGGAGGGCGTCCAAACGCGCTATGAAGATGCTGACGCGGCGATCCGTAAGATCATAGAAGCCGACAAGGACACGGTTATATCTCTAATCCAGCAGATGTATCTGGAGCCGATCAAGCCGGAGCTTATCGAGCGGAGGATCAAGGAGATCAAGGCCGGTGGCCAACTTGCGGCTGTATCCGCGATACCTGCTGCGGCGAAGAATTACTCCGATGTGATATTCGGCGCGGGCGCAGATATCATGGTCATCCAGTCCACTGTCACAACGGTAGAGTTCATATCTTCGCGCAACGGGGCTGTGTCCATATCCGATTTCTGCAGAAACTCTCCTGTGCCAGTCATCGTGGGGAACGTGGTTTCCTATGACGGCGCAATGAGTCTGATGGAGGCTGGCGCGGATGCTGTTCTTTCGGGAGTCGGACCAGGCGCGGCATGCACCACTCGCAAGGTCTGTGGCATAGGTGTTCCACAGATTACGGCCACTGCCGATGCCGCAGCGGCAAGGGACGACTTCGAGGCGAGGACCGGAAAATATGTGCCTGTCATCGCCGACGGCGGAATGAGGACCGGCGGAGATATAATCAAGGCGATAGTGGCCGGCGCGGACGCGGTGATGATCGGGTCTCCGATTGCCGCGACGGAGGAGGCGCCGGGAAAGGGCTATCACTGGGGAATGGCGACTTCTCATCCGGGCCTGCCGCGAGGAACCAGGGTACAGGTCGGGATTAAGGGTCCGCTCGAGCAAATTCTGTTCGGACCGGCCAGGACGGACGACGGAACAATGAACTTCATCGGCGCGCTCAAGCTCGCTATGAGTTACTGTGGGGCGAGGACGATAAAGGATATGCAGAAGGCGGAGCTTGTAGTGGCGCCGTCGCTTCCTACCGAGGGCAAGACGGCACAGCGCGCACAGGCTGTGGGGCAGTGGCGATGACCTCTAAGGCCAACTCAGCCACCAAGCAGCTCGTAATCGTGCTCGACTTCGGAGCGCAGTACAGTCAGTTGATCGCCAGGCGCGTGCGGGAATGCAAAGTCTACTGCGAGATCCTTCCGTACGACACGCCGCTTGAAGAGATCAGCAGACGGCAGCCGATGGGGATAATCTTTTCTGGCGGGCCTTCAAGCGTCTACGAAGACGGCGCTCCAACGTGCGATCCCAGGATATACGATCTGAGGATACCCATCCTCGGCATCTGCTACGGTATGCAGCTTATGGCATTCCAGCTCGGCGGAGGAGTCATCCCCCAGGCCAGACGGGAATACGGAAAGACGGAACTCCGCGTCTTCGATAATTCCGACTTGTTTGCGGGATTGAACCCGGAACTGATCTGCTGGATGAGTCATGGCGACGCGGTCCAAAGTCCTCCACCGGGATTCAGGACTACCGCGCGCACGGCGAACTCGCCGGTGGCCGCCATGTCCAACCCTGAAAAGAAGCTTTTCGGGGTGCAGTTCCATCCGGAGGTCGTCCATACCCCCTGGGGGATTGAAGTCATCCGCAACTTCCTTTACAACGAGTGCGGGTGCCAGGGTCTCTGGACCATGGAGTCGTTCGTCAATCTATCGTGCGACTTGATCAGAAAACAGGTTGGGAAACAATCGGTGCTTTGTGCGCTGTCCGGCGGTATAGACTCCGCGACGGTCGCCGGGATCGTGCACAAGGCGGTCGGCGAGCAGTTGACGTGCATCTTCGTAAACCATGGGCTTCTCAGGAAAGACGAGGCCGAGCAGGTCAGGAGAACTTTCCAGGATTTCTTCAAGATCCGGCTGATATATGTGGACGCGGAGGAGAGGTTCCTTGCCCGGCTTGCCAGGGTTAACGACCCGGAGCAGAAGCGGAAGATTATAGGCGAGGAGTTCGTGCGTATATTCGAGGAGGAGGCCAAGAAGCTTCCGAAGGTGGACTTTCTTGCCCAGGGGACGCTGTACCCGGACGTAATCGAAAGTGGGACCAAACAGGCCGCGAAGATCAAGACGCATCACAACGTCGGCGGATTGCCCGAGGATATGAACCTGAAACTGGTCGAGCCTTTGAGGTTTTTGTTCAAGGATGAAGTCCGCAGGGTGGCCGAGGAGTTGGGGCTGCCCGGGGAGATGGTGTGGAGGCAGCCGTTCCCCGGACCCGGTCTGGCGATAAGAATAATAGGAGAGGTGACGAAGGAGCGGCTGGAGGTGCTGAGGGAGGCCGACGCTATAGTTGTCGAGGAGATAAAGCGGGCCGGACTCTACCGGAGTATATGGCAGGCGTTCGCCGTGTTGGCGCCGGTCAGAAGTGTCGGGGTGATGGGCGATCAGCGAACTTACGCGTATCCGATAGTTCTAAGAGCGGTGACGAGTGAGGATGCGATGACCGCTGACTGGGCAAGGCTGCCTTATGAAGTGCTCGAACGGATCAGCAACAGGATTATAAACGAAGTCAAGGGAGTCAACAGACTCGTCTATGACGTAAGCTCCAAGCCGCCCGCGACAATCGAATGGGAGTGAAATATGGGACAACAGAAGACGCCACTGGCGAATGACATAGCTCAAGTTTTGATTACCGAAGAACAGATAGTGACCCGCGTAATGGAGCTCGGCGAACAGATATCTCAGGACTACGAGGGTAAAGCGCTGGTGCTTGTGGGTATATTAAAAGGCGCCGCGATATTTCTGTCCGACCTCGTAAGGCAGATAACTATCCCAGTAGACTATGATTTTGTGGCGATATCGAGCTACGGGGCCGATACGAGGACATCAGGCGTAGTGCGACTGCTTAAGGACCTTGATTCGAGCATCGAGAGCAAGCACGTGCTAGTAGTGGAGGACATTGTAGATACCGGGTGGACTCTGCGGCTGAGCTATATAGTCGAGAACTTTCGGTCGCGAAAGGCTGCGAGCGTTCGGGTTTGCACACTGCTCGATAAGCCGAGTGAACGCAAGGTCGATGTGGGTATTGATTACTATGGGTTCATAGTTGAGGACAGGTATGTAGTGGGCTACGGACTCGATTATGACGGCCGGTATCGAAGCCTGCCGTTCATCGGGGTGCTGAAACCGGAAGTCTACGGAGGCGGATAGATCGGCCGGGTCAGGCCGAAGGAACGTAATACACAACGGCTTCAACCTGGCGAATGAACCCGGATTATGCATCAGCAGTTGCTTCGGACTGCTTGTCTGCCGAAGCCTGCTGATGCTCGTGAATAAGTCGCGTGAATTCGGGTGTTGCCCACCTAACGCATGATACCTGAACAGCGGAAGCGGGGAAGGAGCATAGTGCATAATTACACAGTTGTTCCGGCCCCTGCGGGGCCGCCGTCGGTTTCTCTGTATTGTAATAAGGTAGATAGTACCTTCGAAGGTATGTAGTACCGTAATGATACAAGTGTGCAGACCTGCAAATACAGAAAAAGCAGTCCGACGGAACGGTCCTTCCGCGTCTCCGCGGTTCAGGAGGCTAAACAGACGAACATGGAGCAACTATGATTTTATGCGGGCAATACCTGAAACCGCCCGGTTGCGAAAACCGTAGGTAGTATTATCCGGTAATCACAAAAAATTTCGCCGCAGCCCTAGACAAATTAGCTTAATTATACTATAATATTAGTTGGAGCAGTAAGAAGTCCTCAACTGGCCACGCAGTGCTAGTGGCCGCAGCTTCTTTAGCCATCATTTCAAAACTTCCAAGTACACTGACCCCACGGGTGTCGTGTGATTACTTGTGTCCTACAACGTCAGCCCAAGGAGCATTCATGTTGCGACCAATATTTGATGATTATGCGGCATGTTTGCCACAGAGGTGAATATAAATGGATCAGCTAGAACTAGCGGATTTGGAGAGTAAATCAATAGAGGAGCTCCAGGATATTGCCAAGGAGCTTGGAATCGAAGACGGCTTTGCCAGAAGACAGGACCTGGTGTTCAAGATTCTGGCGACCGTCACGGAACAGAGCGGGTTGATATTCGATCAGGGCGCGCTCGAAATCCTGCCCGACGGTTGGGGGTTCCTCAGACACGGTAATTTCGGGCCTTCGCCCACAGATGTCTACGTGTCACAGTCCCAGATCAAGAGGTTTGGACTGAAGACCGGCGACACCGTTTCGGGTGAGGTACGTCCACCAAAGGACAGCGAGAAGTACTACAGTCTTCTCCGTGTCAAGGCGGTGAACGGACTGGATCCTGATGCCGCGAGAGCTCGCAAGAACTTCGACGATCTTACGCCGATATATCCGAACGAGCGGTTGGTTCTCGAGACCGCAGCCGAGAACTTCTCAGCCAGATTTATAGACCTTATTGCGCCGATAGGCAAGGGGCAGCGCGGTCTGATCGTAGCTCCTCCAAAAGCTGGAAAGACTACTGTACTTAAGACTATCGCAAACAGCATAACGAGAAACTATCCGGAGGTGCATCTTATCGTCCTCCTGATCGATGAGAGGCCGGAGGAGGTTACGGACATTCGCCGGTCTGTCAACGCTGAGGTGGTGAGTTCGACCTTCGATGAGCTTCCGGAGAACCACATGAGAGTCGCGGATATCGTTTTGGAGAAGGCCAAGAGACTGGTGGAGTCGGGAAGAGATGTCGTAGTCCTTCTGGACAGCATCACTAGGCTGTCGCGCGCTTCGAACCTGACAGTAACGCCGAGCGGCCGGACACTATCCGGGGGATTGGACCCTTCGGCGCTCTACCGCCCGAAACGTTTTATAGGCGCGGCGCGTAATATTGAAGAGGGGGGAAGTCTGACCGTCATAGGTACAGCGCTTGTCGAGACCGGAAGCCGGATGGACGACGCAATATTCGAAGAGTTCAAGGCGACCGGTAATATGGAGCTTGTGCTGGACAGGAATCTGGCAGAGAGACGTATCTTCCCTGCAATCGACATCAAGCGATCTGGAACCAGGCACGATGAGCTTCTGTATGACGAGGACACACTGAAGAGAGTGTGGCAGTTGCACAGGCTGCTCGCAGCCCTGGGTACCGTGGAGGCGACTGAACTCCTGATCGACCGGCTGCGACACACCAAGTCGAACAAGGAATTCTTGAAGATCGTGGACAAGACTATCAAGTCAGCCGACCTGGATTAGCCTCAACGAGCGCAGGGTAAAGTTGTAAAGAACTAAAACGAAGGGATTTGGTAACGTGGTAGACGAACCCAGCTTTGAAGACGAGGAGAGACCGGAAGGCGATAAGCTGCCGGATGAGATTCCGGACGAGGCGCTGCCGGATCTGGGTGGCATGCCGGAGCGCGAAGCGCGAAGCGACGGGACCGCTGAAGTAAAAGAAGTGAAGGTTGTCGGTGTTTACGAGCATCAGGATGCCGCCACCGCACAGCCTGCTGCTTTTGTGCTTCTGCGCGACAATCAAGGCCGTTCCGTGCTCATTTGGATCGGAAGGCCGGAGGCGTTCGCTATTTCGGTCGCTCTCGAAGGGGCGACTGCCGACCGCCCTATGACCCATGACCTGATGAAGAACCTGGTTATAAAGCTGGGTGGAGACATCGAGCGGATTGTCATAGACGACCTCTGGCACGACACGTACTATGCAAAGATTCATATTGCTATGAACGGCAATGTCGTCGAGATCGACTCCAGGCCAAGCGATGCTATCGCACTCGGACTGCGGGCGAAGGCCCCAATTTATATGGCTGAGACGGTGCTCGAACAGGCTGCAGTCTACGAGGAATAGAGGCGGCGGTTGCATTGCTGTCGGATTTCGAGGGGCATTCCGCAAGGATGCCCCTCGCTGCTTTGTACAGGAGGTTGGACTTGGTTCTTTGAAACGCGAATTACGCGAAGAAGCGCGAAAGACGCGAAAAAGGGGGCCGGGTGTCAGGGGCCGGGGGCCAGGGCAGGGATTGGGTGACAGGTGTTGGGTGTTGGGTGATAGGTCATGGGGCACCGATGGCCCGGCCCGTCTCGCGCCGGGCCTCATGCTGAGCTTGTCGAAGCATGCCGCACGTCCCCGTGCGGCGGCCCCGCAGGGGCCGAGAAGTTGACGGCTGATCGCTGACCGCTGACCGCTGACAGCTTATTCGGCGTTTCCGTAGAATCAAATCAGGAGGTGGAGCTTTGAAAGACAGGATCGGGTTTATCGGCCTTGGGACTATGGGGAAGGCAATGGCCAGGAATTTGATCAAGGCCGGATACAGCGTCACTGTGCACAGCCGGAGCAGAGGGCCGGTCGATGAGCTTGCCGCGGATGGTGCGGCGGTGGCATCTTCATCCGCCGAGGCTGCTGCGTCGTCCGATGTCGTTATCACTATGCTGCCCGACTCTCCAGATGTCGAGCTTGTTGTAATGGGCCCAGCAGGAGTGCTGGAGGGCGCAAGAACGGGGAGCGTAGTGGTCGATATGAGCACGATATCCCCTGAGGTTGCGAGGAGTATCTACGCGGCTGCGCGGGAGAAGGGCGTAAGTTTCCTCGACGCGCCCGTGACAGGCGGCGAGACGGGCGCAATAGGCGCGGCGCTCTCCATTATGGTCGGCGGCGATCGTGATGCTTTCGAGAGATGCCTGCCGGTGCTGAAGGCGATGGGCAAAAACGTCGTCTACATGGGACCGAGCGGGAACGGACAATCGACCAAGCTCTGCAATCAGGTCATCTGTGCGCTCAATATACTGGCCGTCTCCGAGGGACTGACTCTTGCTGCGCGGGCGGGTTTGGATTTGGAGTCGGCGCTGTCCGCCGTATCTGGAGGTTCGGCGGGGTCGTGGATGCTTTCGAACCTGGGGCCGAAGATGATAGCGCGAGACTGGCGGCCGGGTTTCAAGGTCTCTCTTCAGATCAAGGACTTGAGGCTGGTTATGGAGTCGGCTGAGGAACTCGACCTACCTCTTCCGGGAACGGCTCTGGTCAGGGAACTGCTGCGCTCCGTCGAGGCGCACGGCCGCGGGTCCGACGGCACACAGGCGCTCGTCACTGCAATCGAACTGCTCGCAGGGATGGACAAGGCCGGATATAGCAATTAATATAGGGCCCTTCTGACTGACATTCCGTGTAAAACGCACAGCTTTTTAAACACGAAACCACGAAAGGGACAGAAAGCACGAAAGGATTATTAGCTACGGAAGCACGGAAGGACGGAAGAAAGGAAAAGATGTAGGATGTAGGATGTATGATGGGTGCCAGGTGTCGGTAAGGATCATAGGGCATGGGAAGACCCACTGTCACCTGTTACCTGTTACCTTTCCCTTCCGTGTTTTCTTTGATTTTCGTGCTGTCGTGATTAAATTGGTTCCGGCTGTGCGGGGTTAGGACGTTATGCAGCATCTTGATTACCCGAAACAGTATCTCAACCTGCGCTATACACTCACCTGCGGGCAGGCCTTTCGGTGGAGGCTGGACAACGAGGGATTTTGGTCAGCGCCCGTTCGCGGGAAAGTAATCCGTATCAAGGAATCCTCCGACGGCTTTCTCTGGGAGACACTGCCGGGTGAGCCGTACCTGGCGCTGCTCCGAAGCTGCTTTCGCCTCGATACTGACGTTCCCTCCATCTATTCCCATTTGGCCCGTTCGGACGAGCATGTGTCCGAGCTTATCGAGCGGTTCAGCGGGCTGCGCTTGCTCCGGCAGGAGCCGGAGGAGTGCCTGCTCTCCTATATATGCTCTACTGCAAACTCGGTGCCGCGGATTATGAAAGCAATTGACGAACTGTCCCGCAAATACGGCTCGCTTATCGCTGACGCGGGAGGGTGCGCGCACTACTCATTTCCCACCTCGGCCGCTCTAGCTTCAGCCAACCCCGATGATCTCGCCGCCACCGCCGGGCTTGGATGGAGGGGGCCGAACATTGCAATGGTCGCCAAACAGATTATTGACCGTCCCGCCGGGTGGCTTGAGTCTCTTCGCGGACTCGACTACCGGCAGGCGAAGGCTGATCTGCTCACCCTTCGGGGCGTAGGGGCCAAGATAGCGGATTGCGCGCTCCTTTTTGCGTTCGACAAGGACGAGGCCGTGCCGGTGGACACGCACATCCGGCAGGTTGCGGTACGCTACTACATGCCGGAGTTGAAGACCAAGACGATCACGCCCAAGGCGTATGACAGGATACTCAGCGTCTTCTGGGACAAATTCGGCCCTTACGCAGGGTGGGCACAGGAGTTCCTGTATTACGAAGACCTCCTGCGCAGCCGCGACCGCCTGGCGCGCTAACCCCTTCCAAGTGAAATCCTGTGCCAAACGCGCAGCTTCTTAACCACGAAACCACGAAAGGGACAGAAAACACGAAAGGGATTATTAGCTACGGAAACACAGAAGGACGGAAGAAGGATGTTGGGGGTCGGGTGTCAGGTGCCGGGTGTCGGTAAGGGTCATGGGAATACCCACTATCACCTATCATCTGTTACCTGTTACCT
>JACPPP010000053.1 GCA_016190935.1 Armatimonadota bacterium
GCACGGTTGATGTCAAAGCTCTCTGCCTGTTCTTACCCCACCGCAAAAGCGGCCTGATCATAATAATACGTCATCGAATTTATGAGTTACTGTACTAAGCGACCGTCACTCTTGCTGCAGTTGTTTTCCCACTGTAGAGGTCTAAGGTTGGATAGTGAGCTATCTCCACCATCACTCTCGGGAGTTATGTGATCGATTTCCCAACCGTACGCTGACGTTCGATCACCGTATTTATCGCGAGCTATCCAAGCTCCACATCTGTCTTTCCTCCATTTGGAGGAGTCATATCCGGGAATGACCTCGCCCTTTTCCCATACGATCTGAACAATACTTAATGTCGTGCTCATCAGTTTCCACCTCGGAGATTGTCGTTATCAATGCGCTCACTAGCTTCTAGTATATGGCGCAATCTGCCCTGGAAGCCACCACTGCCGTAGCGGGCAACGTACCGCAGTGCCCGCTCATACAGTTGCCTGTCTAGGACGAGTGTATTACCGTCCAAGTTAGACCTAAGCGTTTTCAGAAGGGACTGAAAACCACCTCTGCCGTTCACAGGGCGCATAAGAGCTGCCCTATCCTCCGAATTCAGGAGGACTCTGAGTTCGTTTTTCATACTTAAACCTCGCTTTACTTGGTCGAGCTCCCAGATGAGCTTGACAGAATGTTCGAGGTGGTTTACAATGCAAACAGGACGGTACCACCTCGGACCGTCCCATGGCACTGCTTAATGGTGACAAGCCACTCGCAGTGCACCGCAAATCGGGCGTTATCTTCTGTTTGGCGACTGCAGATAACGCCCACACCACAAAGTGTCGGCACATTCCTCCGGTTTACTTTGTTTCCTGTCGAACGAGCTTAGTCCATAATACTCTTTCCATTGCCTCATGTCAATACTTCGGCATCATCTTTTTGGGAATTAATTCGCAGTCGAAAGTGTGAATCTACACCTCACTTCCAACAGATCTTGTGAAAGCGCTAAGAATAGCGATCATCCTCGCATTCCGCCTAGTCCTCCTCGCACTTTTGTGTTACTCCGCAAATGGGTCATAATCCGTTTCCGCTTTTCCTGTTCTGATAGGTTCATTCAAGTCTATTATGATAAGTCCCATGTCCGAATCGTTTCTTGCTTCATACGTACTGGAGCCTGACCGATACTCTATGCCATAATAATCCAGAAAGCTACGGGCCGACACGAAGGCATTATTGTCTTTGACTATGACCTTTGTAGAATTCTCTACCCTTACCTCGCCGAGATGCTGGATACCGATGAGCTTGCGTTCCTTGTCGAAGTAGAGCTTCGCAAAGCCGCTGCGTAGGCCAAATGCTCGTATTGCCCCGCGGTTGAAGCCAATCTGTCCATTGGTTCGGATCGAACACGTTGGCCTATTACCGCGCCCATACTGTGTGAACAGCTCAAACCCCATACTTATCAACCCTCCTGGGTAATCGTTCTTGGCCAGTACTTAGGATAGACTCTCCTTCTACTAGCCACCGCAGCCAGTCTACATCAATTAACTCGCTATTGTCAAGTTGTCCAATGCGCTAGAAATAGCTTGCGTGGCGTTGCAAAAACTAATACAATGTGTTTAGGACTCAATCTTTACACTACAGCGTTGCTAATGCGCTCAGCACACCGCAAGTAACGAGAGGTTTTATCGCTGTAGACAGCGCACAGTATATTGGTCGTTGCTGCTTGGTGCTGTGTTCCGTTTTCTTTGAACGTACCGTCCTGTCGTCGATCTATCATCCGCCAAAAATTGCATAAGGGCGAAAACCCCCGGCAGATTCCTCCACCGGGGGCCTTGTCTCAGTCGAGTAGCTGGCGCAATCGTTCAGCAGTTAAGTCAGCATCTTTTGTTGCTTTGGACTGCTTGTCTGCCGAAGCCGGGCTTGCATATCACGAGACAACCGCTAGGTAATTAGAAAAGCTCCTGGCATATTCCTCCACCGAGAACCTTGCAAATGTGTAATACGGCCTACCTCCAAAGCTCGGCTTCGGCTCAGAAGAACGAGTCGAAGCGTCTCAACATCAAGAGGAGTACAGAGCATATTGTAAGGCTACCGCTGGTTCGCCCCACACAACTGTCTGTAGCGGGAAATGGCGTTCTTCTCAAACGTCGTGACGTTTCCGGCCAAGCGAGTGTAGTAGCTAGGAGGTATGTGCTTCTTTCTGTATGCAGCTAGAACTTTCACCAGATCGCGCCAAGACAGGTCAGTCCACTTGTGCCCACGCGCTGCAGATCGAAATACCGTTGCGAGTCGGATGGACGTAGTTCGCACAGTTAAAGCGTCGACAGAAGGCGGTGTTGACGAAGTCAATAGAACTGCGAGGATGAACCTGGGGTCGAGTTGGTACTTGATCGACAGATCCAAGAGCGTTGCACTTGACAATCTGGCATCGCCATCCCCGATGCTCTCATCAAAACCCTTGATTGCCTCGGCATAGATGGTAACTAGCTGTTCATTTGTTTCTCCCGTCTGTTCTGGGCCGCGCAGGGATTGGTTCTTACGTGCTTTATCAACATAGGGTTTCAGCATTGTGGCAGAGATGGCGAAATTGACGTTCTGAGCTGCGCCAGAACTCGCAATGCATACCATTCCGACGACGCGTCCTAAGCTATCGAGCAGCGGGCAGCCGCTAGAGCCGGGGGACGCTGGAACAGTAGTCTGTATATATGCAAGCCCGTTAGGTAGCGTCCTGACTGCGCTCACAATGCCAGATGCGATGGTAGCCTCAAGACCTAACGGGCTTCCGATGGTGAAAACATCAATACCTGGTTCCACTTTTTTAGGACTGAACTGTAATGGTGAAGCTAATGCAGTCTTGACTCTTAGAACGGCCACGTCTGCAGCATTGTCAATGACTTCGACTTCGGCCTTGCTGCTCTGATTGTATCCTGAGAATGACACCACAATGGACACCGCATTCTTCACGACGTGTGCACACGTTACTACAAGGTGGTTATCTCCAGCAACGAATCCAGAGCCGCACACGACTGTCTTGCCGTCAATGCCCAGACAGCTTACGTCAACCACAGATCTCTTGTGTTTGATGTAGATCGTTTGTGCGGTTCCAGCACCTGCGTTACCTTGGTATGAGCACAGAATCAATACAAAGATAAGCAGTCGCACTCGAGTCATACTTGTACATCCTCCTTGCACAGTAGGGCGCCCCTACCACATAGTTAAACGGTACGCTGGCAAATTCCTCCACTGGGGGCTTCTCTCAGTCGAGTAGCTGGCGCAATTGTTCAGCAGTCAAATCGGCATCTTTGAGAATGCTCGCCAAGACCTTCAGCAGCAGTGACTCTTGGAAGCCGTCTGCTCATACAGCTATCTTGAGCGTAGTCAAGCTCACCTGCTCAGGCTGGGGAACGGTATCGCCTGACTCGATTATATCCTCGACGTGCAGCCTTATCGCGTCCTGGATGTTGGCAAGCGCCTCCTCGTATGTTTCGCCCTGCGTATAGCAGCCCTGCAACTCCGGGCAGAACGCAAAGTAGCCGTCTTCGTCCTTCTCAACCACTACCGTAAAGCGGTATTCCTGTGTCATATATCCCGCACCTGGCGACCCTCTGCATCCGAATATCTCGGTCTTTCGCGAAAGTCACCCGTTCGATTTCTTGGGTTCAGCCATAGATAACCGAACGCTTCCTCCGTCATTATACCATAACGAAGAAAGCCCCCAGCGGATTCTTCCACCAGGGGGCCTTCTTCTTTCTGATCGCTGAAAGCTGATACATAATCGCCGGGGATATCCCTCCCCCGGCGCACGTGCGGCGGACATCCGTCTGTTCCCTGGTCCATGACACCTGCCAGCCGACCTCCTTTCGCGTTTTTCGAGATTAAACCCTCGACCGATGGCCGGGGATATCCATCCCCGGCCCAAGTCTGGCGGATATTCATCCGCTTACGCATCCCCCGGTCCTGTACAAGCCATACTACTATCTGCACAACTCCGCGTCTCGGCTTTTCGCGCTCTTCGTTTCTTTTCGCGCATCCTGAGCTTGTCGAAGGGCGCGTTTCAACAGCTATCGCCCGTCCTACGCATAATGCCTGAACCGGGGAAGCGAGGAATCGTCTGAGACGGGGAATTCCAGATTCCCCGCCTCCCAACCTTCCCCGTCTCCCCGGTTCAGGAGTTGCCTGATAGACGGGGATATCTATCCCGCCCGGCTATCGAACATCCGTTCGCAAAAACTTCCCAAATATTTCCCAGTTTATTCCTTGATTTTCTCCTTGTCTGTCGTCTATTATTAGTGTACATACTCTCACCCGATCAGGAGGATGCCATGCCCAGCTCACAACCAGTTCCAGAAATCCAAAACCCAAAACCCGAAATCCAAAACAAGAAAGGGGGGCCTAAGACTGCTGAAGGCAAGAAACGCAGTTCACTAAACGCCCTGAAACACGGGCTGACTGCCAAATCTCCGCACGCCCACAAGCTGATCTCTGGCGAGACCCGCTCCAAACACGACGCTATCCTCGGCTTGTGCATCCTTAAACTCCGGCCGAGCAACGCCGAACAGATGGAGATAGTCCGGCGCATAGTCGGCTTTGCTGTCAGGTATGCCACAGCCGAGGCTATGCAGAAGAGGTTCCTTCGCCTGAACCCTGGGGTGTCCAAATACAGCCCCACAATGGTCAAGCTGGAGCGTCAAAAGCAGATGCAGACAGTCCACTACGAGCGTGCAAGACTGGCCCTGGCCCGCCTGAAAAAACCGAAGAGGAAAAAACGCCTAAATCGAACTCAAAAGACTTGGCTTGAGCTTAAAAAGGCTCAGTCCGTTTTGCGCATCCTCCGGGCATACGAGGCGAGAAATTGTCAGAACTGCCCAAAACGAACTGAGATAGCTTCCTGTGATCGAAGTCCGTTCCCTGCGGGGTCAATGGCCGGTACGGAGCCCGGCCACTACGCAACTGACCGCTGAAAGCTGATAGCTGACAGCTAAAGGCCGGGACAGATCCCGGCCACTACATTACTTGTCCCGCTCTGCCGCGCCCTTCTCCTCAATCACGGCCTGGGCGGCGGCGAGGCGGGCGACGGGGATGCGCTTCGGCGAGCAGGAGACGTAGTTCAACCCGATCCTGTGGCAGAACTTCACGGACTCCGGCTCTCCACCGTGCTCACCGCAGATGCCGAGCTTGATGCCGGGGCTTACCGCCTTCGCATCGTCCACGCATATCTTCATCATCCGGCCGATGCCCTTCTGGTCGATGGTATCGGTCGGGTCGGTCTTGAAGATGCCCTTCTCCACGTAGAGCGGCAGGAACTTGCCCGCGTCGTCTCGGGAGATACCGTAGCCCATCTGCGTGAGGTCGTTCGTCCCGAAGCTGAAGAACTGGGCCTCCTTCGCGATCTCGTCTGCCGTCAAAGCGGCGCGCGGGATCTCGATCATCGTGCCGATCAGATAATCGACCCTGACGCCCTCTTCCTCCATCGTCTTCTCGGCGATCGGGATAAGCTGCTCCTTCAAGTATGTAAGCTCCTCCACAGTGCCGATGAGCGGGATCATGATTTCCGGGTGCACGTCCATACCGGACTTCTTGACCTCGCAGGCGGCGCCGATGATCGCAGCGACTTGCATCTTCACAATGCCGGGGAAGTAGATGGAGAGCCGGCAGCCCCTAAGTCCCAGCATCGGGTTCATCTCGTGCATATCCTGCACCTTCCGAAGAAGCGGCTCCTTCTCGGCAAGCTGCGCCCTCAGACCCTTATACTCGGGGTCCTCAGGGTCCTCCCAGCAGCCGGTCTGGAGCCTCGTGCGGACCCTCGTAACCTCCTCGATAAGCTCCGTGAGCGGTGGGAGGAACTCGTGAAGCGGCGGGTCGATCAGCCTGATCGTGACCGGCCTGCCTTCCATAGCTTTGAATATACCGACGAAGTCCTGCCGCTGGAGCGGAAGGAGCTTGGCAAGCGCAGTGTCCCTCGTCGCCTCGTCCTCTGCAAGGATCATGTCCGCAACCAGCGGCGCCCTCTCCGAGCCGAGGAACATATGCTCGGTCCTTGTAAGCCCGATACCCTCACCGCCGAGCTTGACCGCATCCGCCGCATGCTCGGGTGTGTCCGCGTTCGCCCTCACGCCGAGCCTCCGAACATCATCGGCCCACTGCATAAACGTCCCGAAATCGCCCGAAACGCCCGCCGGCTCCGTCTCCAGCTTGATGTTGTAGACCAGGCCCAGAGTGCCGTCAATCGTTATAATCTCGCCTTCCCGGATGACGACCCCATCCGCCGAGAACTGTCTGGCGGCTTCGTCGATCTTGACCGAACCTGCGCCGCAGACGGTCGGGATGCCATACTGCCGCGCAATCAGCGCCGCGTGGCTGGTCCGGCCCCCAAGAGAGGTCAGAACACCCTTCGAAGCGAGCATTCCTCCCAGGTCGTCCGGGTTCGTCTCCTTGCGGACGAGTATAACGTCCTCACCGGCCTCGGCCATACGAATGGCAGTCCTGGAGTCGAGCGCAACCTTGCCCGATGCGCCGCCCGGCCCGGCGTTCAGGCCCTTGGTAATAGGACTTACTCCCTCCGCGCTTTTGATCCTCGGATGCAGAAGCTGCTCGAGTGTCTCCGGAGCGAGCCGCATCAGCGCGTCTTCCTTGGAGATCAGCGCCTCGTTAACCATATCGACTGCGATCTTGACAGCAGCAACCGCCGTTCTCTTTCCGGAGCGACACTGCAGGACGAAGAGCCTCCCCTTCTCGATGGTAAACTCGATATCCTGCATATCGCGGTAGTGCCTCTCAAGTCTGTTCGCAACTTCGGCGAGCTGATCATAAACCTCTGGAAAGTCCGTGCGGAACTCGTCTATGTTCTCAGGCGTGCGCACGCCCGCGACGACATCCTCGCCCTGAGCGTTCTTCAGAAAGTCCCCGTAGAGATCACTGTCGCCGGTTGCCGGATTGCGAGTGAAGAGCACTCCTGATCCGCTGTCGTCTCCCATGTTGCCGTAGACCATCGTCTGAACGTTGACGGCCGTCCCCAGATCGTGCGGAATCTTCTCTCTGTTGCGATAAATAATGGCCCTTTCGTTGTTCCAGCTCTTGAACACAGCGATGATAGCAAGTTTGAGCTGATCCATCGGGTCGGTAGGGAAATCCTCGCCGGTGACCTCCCTGAAGTATGCCTTGAATCTCCGGGCGAGATCCTTCAGGCCCTCTGCGTCCACGTCGGTGTCGACTCTTGCGCCCTTCTCCTGCTTCAGGGCGTCGAAAATGTGCTCGAAGTTCTCTTTCTTGAGCTTCGGGTGATCGCCGGAAAGGACTATATCGGAGAACATCATGATAAAGCGGCGGTAGGCGTCGTAGGCGAACCGCTCATTGCCGGTTGCGGACACGATACCCCGAAGGGTGTCATCGTTAAGGCCGAGGTTGAGGACCGTGTCCATCATCCCAGGCATCGAGAACTTTGCGCCGGACCTTACGGACACGAGAAGGGGATTGTTCGGGTCGCCGAGCTTCTTTCCCATATCCTTCTCAACGTCCGCCAGCGCTGCCAGCACCTCTTCCCACAGGCCGTCCGGCAGCCTTTCCAATTTGGTGTATTCGTTACAGGTATCGGTCGTGATAGTGAAGCCCGGCGGGACGGGGAGCCCTATGTTAGTCATCTCCGCCAGGTTGGCGCCTTTGCCACCGAGCAGGTCGCGCATCCTCGCGTTTCCTTCTCTGAACAGGTAAACGCGCTTGTTGTTGGTCATTCAGCTAGTCCTCCTGCGTTAGGTTACTATAAGGGTACCAAATTTTCTACTTAGTCAAATCATCCGGGAGTTCCTTCTAAGCTCTTGCTCTTACAGTTTTCTTCGCGGACGACTTGGCAGGGGGCTTCGCTCGCTTGGACGTGGCGCGCTTATTGCTGGCCGGAGATGCTGTTGCACCCTTGGCTTGCTTTGTGGCGGACTGTTTGACGTCGGGCTTTGCGGTATCAGACTCAGGCTTCGTTGAGCCTGCCTGAAGTGATTTCCTCGGCTTTGCCGAAGAAGTTTTTGTCTCCGTCGCCGGTGGCGCCGGCTCGGTCTTCTTTGTCCGTGCCCGCTTCGCAGGCTCAGGTGCGACCTCAGCCACGACTTTGGGCTTCTTAGTCATGCTCTTGACGCTGGTGGCCGGTTTCGGCTGTTCTTCTTCGCGCTGCCGCACTGCTCGCTTCCCCAGTATTTCCGGGTGCTGCGCGAACTGCTCAAAGAGCGCCTCCGTCAGATCGAAGTGATAGACCTTCCGGCGGTCTCCATCAACCGACAACTCAATCTCGATCCGGTCCCGGTCCGGAATGTTCCTGAAGCGGCTGAAGTACCTTACGCCTTCCCTCTGCGTAATGCAAATTTCCATGGTGTTTCCTTCATTCCAAAACTATGCGACTCTGGCCAATCAACTTATTGTACTACAGCACGCTTCAGTAGTCAAGTGTCTACATATATGCCAACAATTGCAGTGTATGAGAATGTGAGCTTGTTCACGGCATAGGCTCCAAGGATGATTTCAAGAAGAAGGGTATTACCCGGATGAAACATGGATGGCAGCAGAGCGACCCCTGAACCGTGGAGACGGGGAAGATGGGGAGGCGAAGAATCAGGCCTGTTGGGGCAGCACTGGGAAGTGCGGCATGCTTCGACAGGCTCAGCATGAGGCCCGGCGCGAGACGGGCCGGGCCATCGGTTTTTGTATTTTTGAATCGCGAAAGAGGCGAAAGAATCTGTCAGCCGTCAGCAGGGACCGGTCGGAGGAAAGATTCCTCCGACAACACAATATCTTCCCCCGACAACACTATACGACTACCACGGAAAGGGGCCGGGAGTCAGGAGCCAGGGGCCGGACGGATGTCCGGGGAACGCGCGCCGGGGAGGAATCTCCCCGGCGATGTGCGCCTGTGAGCGTGCATGGC
>JACPPP010000045.1 GCA_016190935.1 Armatimonadota bacterium
CAGCAGGAAGTATCAACTGGTTTGCACTCTCCTGGGCAGCGCTCCGGCTGGATACCTGAAAAGCGAGATAATAGTCCACACAAACGACCCCCTCCAGCCTGAGATCAGAGTGCCTGTCCACGCGCTGGTGGAGGAGTGAAACCAGTATATTCGTATTTCAGGAGGCGCCAATGAACAGATTCATGTGTCGTGAATTGTATTTTGAAGCATCGAGAAGACTTTGAAATGGAGGAAGAAGGATGAAAACGAGGTTAATTGCTGTTTGTTTGATGAGCGTGCTGCTATTGGTACTGACTGTGTTGGCAGCGTCTGCTTCAGCGGTACTGACTGCCGAAGAGATGAGTGTCGTGAAGGGCAGGTGTTGTACAGCCGGATGTTGGCAAGATTGGGTCTGCGACGGGGGTGAAATGCATCCGCCCTGCTTACCGGTCAATAATTGCCAGGGATTTTATATTGTGGGGTCCACAGTAAATGCATGTACGAGCTTGCTGATAGGAGATCTTTGTTGTGGCAGTCCATTAATATGTGCATGGATGTATCCATGTTATAAGAAGCTTGATGGTGCTTGCGGTCACTATTCCAATTACACTACCGAGACTTATCCACCATGCTAAAGAAAGGGAGGAAAACTATGAAACTATCATTTGCCAGGTATCTAATTGCTGTGCTACTTATGGTAGCACCTCTGTCGATTGGTGGGTGCGCTTCTGCACAAACCGACGGTGATCTGCTCTCGACCACGATTGATGGTTGCAGGAATGCTGTGCGGCTCGTCCAGAGTGGAAAGGGCAAAGTCACAGCCCGTAGATGGCTTGATAAGAACCATGCAGGCGACACACCCGCAGTAGTGGAGACCGAATCCAGGTATGTGCTGGCATTTCGGGGCGATAAATACAAACTGACTGAGGAAGTTGAGTTTATAAGAAACAATCCGACTCAGCAGGAGCTTTTGGCATCGAAGGATAATGGAATAACGAAGTCACCCTTAATTCAACCCGGTGATAAGCGCAATCACGTCATTAGCTTCGATGGGGAAGTAGTGACGTTCTTCCACAAGGAAGAGGGCTACGCTTTTATAGATAAACCTACTTCACAAAGGCCGAGTGTGGCCAATGTCCACCATGAGGACTATGCAGAAATTGTCAGTCCGGTAGGTCGTGGCCTAATGGAAATAGACAAGTGCTTCGAAGCGACGCATCCTAATAGCACCGGCCTGGAGTTCGTCGGGCGTGAAGTAGTGGATGGGGATAAATGTATAGTTGTACAGGTGAAGACTACATTCCCGTTCCCAGATGGTAAGCCAATGACAAACACGAGGAAGTTCTGGGTCAATCCAGACAAGGGCTATACAATAGTCAAAGATCATGTTTACCAGGACCAGCCTAAAGCCTATCTAGCTCAGGAAGTCGTGACCCAGGCCCGCGAATATGTAGATGGAGTGTGGGGACCGACTACCAGCGTTCTCACGCAATATACAATTGATGGAGATGGTAATCGGAAGAAGGTTAGGTCGCAGACAGTAACTTACGATCCCACGTTTCAGTTAAACATATCGGTTAGCGACCAGGACCTGTCGCAAACACTGCCGTCCGGAACAAGGGTAACCAATCACTTACAAGACGCGCTTTACACCGTACCCTGAACTTAATCCGGCATATACTGCGGGAACTCGACTGTCTGTCGGCATTCCCGCAGCACAACCTTCAGTTTTTACATCGGAGGAATCAAATGACCAAAACGCATTGTTTGTGTAACTTTATTGTGTGCATCTTAGTTTTCTTTTCTGGGCAGGCAAGCCTGCCCGCCGATTTTGGATGTGGCAAATCAGACCTACTCTGCGGGCCTAAGTGTCTGCTTGCTGTTTGTCAGAGGTTTGGAGTAGAGGCAAGCCTTGAGGAACTTGCTGCTCTGTCCGGCGCAGACGAACGAGGCGCATCTCTGGCAGGCTTGGACGCAGTTGCCAGAGCTAAAGGACTTGAAGTTGTTGGGAAGAAGATCGGGGTCGATGAACTGGCGGGTCTGAAGTGCCCTGCTATAGCTCACCTCTGGAACAATCATTTTGTGGTAGTAGAAGCCGAAAGCCCGGACAAGCTGAAAGTCACAAGTCCTCCTGGTGAGCCGAAGGTTACCACGACAGAGGAGTTCAAGAAGTACTACTCCGGCTTTGCTCTGCTCATCTCAAGAGACAAGAGCCTGTTTGCCGATTTCAGTAAATTCGATCAGTCATTTCAGTTTTAAGCGATCACCTATTTCACTCCAAAGCGATCACGTAATCGGAGCAAAACGACGCCGATCGGATATATTTTAGCTTAGTCGTTAGTCTCGGTCAATGGCGATAGTTTTTTGTGGTAGCAAAGCGAAAATGTCCCCATGGATATGGAGGGCATCAAAATAACACAGAAGGACATTACCCAAGCCGTGCAGTCCAAACCCCGCTGTGGTGGGATCCTCTGTCCGCCGAGCCGGTCCAGGTCGGTCGATTGGAGCCACGCGAATAGCTTGAAAGGAGACAGATGTGCCCACACCACGAAAGTATCAAAGCAATGCTGAGCGACAAAGAGCCTATCGGCACCGACAGGCTAACGCTACGCTTCAGGCTCAAGAACGATAAATCGCTAAAGGGACATTTTCCCTTTGCAGTTATGGGGACATATTGCCTTTGCTTAAACAAAACACAATTCGAGGAGTTGACAGCTTCTTGATAGTTCGCTATACTATCAAGGAAATCTACCGGGGTGTGCTCGGGTGTTATTTTCGGTAGCCAGACTGCCGAGGCTTGACAAGAGCGGCCGCCGGTTTTTTGAACTTGAGGTGATACAGCTATAGGTAGAGATTTCAGGGTCAACGAAAGAATTCGTGCCCGCGAAGTCAGATTGATCGATGAGAGCGGAATGCAGGCTGGGATAGTGCCTTTCAGAAAGGCCCTGGACATGGCAAGAGAGAAGGGGCTTGATCTAATAGAGGTAGCTCCGACCGCAAATCCACCCGTATGCCGTATTATGGACTACGGCAAGTGGAAGTATGAGCAGGGGAAGCGGGCGCGTGAGGCTCAAAAGAAGCAGCGGATGACCGAGATGAAGGGCGTCCGAATGCGGCCGGGAATAGATGAGCACGACTTTCAGTTCAAGCTCAAGAACGCCTTGAAATTCCTTAAAGAGGGCGACAAGGTCAAGTTCACTGTGATCTTCCGGAGCCGCGAGATTACGCATCCTGAGTTTGCAAGGAAGTCTCTTGAGCGCATAGCGGGCGCCGCCGAGGAGATCGCGACCATTGAGAAACCTCCTTCCATGGAAGGCCGGACGATGACGATGATACTCAGCCCGAAGTCCGAAGCAGCCTCGAAACAGTAAGGCTGCCTGTTGCTGAAGGCTGATTTTTTGGAGAAACAAAGTGCCTAAGATTAAAACTAATAAGACCGCCGCAAAAAGATTCAAGGTTACGGCCACAGGAAAAATCCTGCATGGCCACACCAAGCTGAACCACCTGATGCGGAAGAAGACACCCTCCGGCCAGCGCCGGCTGACAATCGAGGGACAGGTAACCGGCGGCGATTTGAAGAAGATAAAGAGGCTTATGCCCGGATAGGAGTTTCGAGATATGCCACGCGTAAAACGCGGCACGATGACACATAAGCGACATAAGAAGGTACTCGGTAGAGCTAAAGGCTACTGGGGCGCGCGCAGCAGGCTGTTCAAGACGGCCAAAGAGGCTGTCATGCACTCTATGCAATACGCCTACCGAGACAGGCGGAACCGAAAGCGGGAGTTCCGCAAGTTGTGGATAGCCAGGATCAATGCGGCCTGCCGGGCCGAGGGGCTTCCCTACAGCAGGTTTATCGAAGGACTCACCAAGGCCGGCGTCGATCTTGACAGGAAAATGCTGGCCGAGATGGCAATAAACGATGCTCAGGCTTTCTCCATGCTGGTGGAGCAGGCTAAAGCGCAGGTTTCGGCATAGAAAAGATGGGCCAACGGGATCGATCCCGCAAGGCCCACATCCTTATAATAATCGCCCAACGTCCAATAGCGAGAGTCACGGACGACTATCCTCCCGGGGATTCAAGGTCGCCGCGACTGCCGCAATTGGACGTTGTTGTTTTAAGCTGTCAGCTATCAGCAGTCAGCCATCAGCTTGACGGGTGTTGGGTGCTGGGTGTTGGGTGATGGTAAGGGACATGGGGCATGGCAGAGGTTAGAGGTTGGAACCTGTTCCCTTCTAACCTCTAACTTCTAACCTCTAACCTCTGCCATGCCCCGCAGGGGCCGAGAAGCTGATAGCTGATAGACGCGTACCGTTATGACCGAATTTGATTCAATAACTGCTTTAGAATCAGAGGCCGCTTCGCGGATCGCAGCGGCCGGGTCAAGCAAGGAGCTTGACGACCTCGAGGTCGAGTATCTTGGCCGCAAGGGCAAGCTCACCCAGCTTCTCCGAAGCATCGGTGATCTGCCCCCGGAGCAGCGGCCTCTCTTCGGAAGCCGAGTGAACCAGGCGAAGTCGGCGGTCGAGGCGCGAATCGACGAGCGCCGCAGGCGTATTGCCAGCGATGAGGCCCGCGAGCGGCTGAAAGCTGAGGCACTGGATGTCACTCTTCCGGGCCGGTTCTACAAGGTCGGCCGTCCGCATGTGCTGCTTGAGACTATGGCGGAGATAAAGCGCATCTTCGTCGGTCTGGGCTATCAGGTTGTCGAGAGCCCGGAGATAGAAGACTACAAGTATAACTTCGAAGCGCTGAACTACCCGGAGGAGCATCCCGCGATGGACGAACAGATGTCCTTCTACATCACGGACAGGTATCTCCTCCGCACGCAGACTACGGCTGTGCAGAAGCGCGTAATGGAGAGACAGAAACCGCCGCTGCGCATCTGCACGCTCGGAAAATGCTACCGCTACGAGGCCGTCGATGCGACGCACAGCCACACTTTCCATCAGGTGGACTGCTTCGCTGTAGACGAGCACATAACCTTCGCCGACCTGAAGGGCACGCTTGTACAGTTCTGCCACATGATGTTCGGCCCGGATACACAGGTTCGCTTCAGGCCGGATTTCTTCCCGTTTGTCGAGCCAGGCGCGGAGATTGCTATCAGCACCGGCGGCGGAAGGTGGCTCGAGCTGGGCGGGGCCGGGATGATACATCCAAACGTGCTTGAAGGCTGCGGCATCGACTCCGAGAAGTACACCGGATTCGCGTTCGGCCTGGGCATAGACCGAATGCCTATGATCAAGCACGGCATCGATGACCTCAGACTCTTTATGGAGGGCGATCTGAGATTCTTGAGGCAGTTCTAGAACGATGTAAGATGTAGGATAGGGAACAGGTGACAGGTGACAGGTAACAGGTGACAGGTGACAGGTAACAGGTAACAGAGGGGCTTCCCATGCCCCATGCCCCATGACCCTTACCAACACCCAACACCTAACACCCAACACCCATCCTACATCCTGCATCTCAAACAATAAGGTTTTATGAGAGTACCAGTAGAGTGGTTGAGTGAATATGTGGAGATCAAGTCTCCAATTGATGAGCTTGCCGAGCGGCTGACCATGGCCGGGCTGGAGGTCGAGGAGATTGCAGCGGTGTCGCCGGCGGAGTTGGTTCGAAGCGGCGGTGTGGAAGATCAGATGGACAGCAGGGTGTTGATCACCAAGGTCACACCCAACCGTGGGGACTGGCTTTCGATGATCGGGGTTGCGCGCGAGGCTTCAGCAGCAACGGGGTGTGCGTTTTCTGTGCCGGAACCGAGGCCCAAGACGGCCGGGCCTCAGGCGGCTGATTTTATCAAGATCAGTATTTCGGACCCCGACCTTTGCCGCAGATACGTTGGGATGGTGATCCGGAAAGTCACCATCAAGCAGTCGCCGGACTGGATGAAGAACCGGCTTGTCCGAGCGGGGATGAGGCCGATAAACAATATCGTTGACATCACGAACTATGTAATGCTCGAGTTCGGCCAGCCTCTGCATGCTTTCGATTACGATCTCCTGGCGGGCCGGGAGATCATCGTGCGCCGGGCCAGAGGGGAAGAGACTATAACATCGATAGACGGTGTTGAGCGATTCCTCATGCCCGATATGCTTGTCATAGCCGACGGTGATCGCGCCGTAGCGATCGCCGGCGTGATGGGAGGCGCGGACTCGGAAGTCGGCCCAGGCGCGCAGCACATTCTGCTTGAGTCGGCCAACTTTGATCCGGTGTCGATCCGGCGGACGTCGAAGGCGCTCGGGATGGTGACTGAGTCGAGCTACCGATTCGAAAGGAACGTTGACGTTGGGATAACCGATGTCGCGGCTCGGCGCGCAGCAGAGCTTATGGCAGAGCTTGCCGGTGGAGAGATTGCGGAAGGTATTGTCGACGTATTTCCCGGAAAGACCGAGCCGAGAATGATTGATGTTGCTGGTGAGAGGGTTAACCGGCTGCTTGGCACAAATCTTGAAGTAAGTAATGTAGTTGCCTACTTGCATGCGCTGAGGATACCTGCTAAGCTTGGAGACGATAGAATATCGGTTACTGTTCCGACCTTCAGGCCGGATATAGAGCGCGAGGCCGACGTAGTCGAAGAGGTTGCGCGAGTATATGGCTACGAGAACATAGGCACTACGCTTCCCACTGCGCCCATCCAGGGCCGGGACAGCGATGTGGGCGGGTTTGTTGAGAGACTCAGGGGCATACTGATGGCCTGTGGAATGCAGGAGGTGCTGACACACAGTCTAACTGATCCACTGAGCGTGGAGATTACCGGGCTGAAGGATCAAAGCCTGGCCGTCCGCAATCCGCTCAGTGAAGATGCTTCAGAGCTGAGAGCAATGCTTGCTCCCAACCTGCTTCAAGTCATCGTGCGAAACCAGGCTGTCGGCATAAGAGATATTGCTGTCTTCGAGATCGGCAAGGTCTACCGCCGCTCGCCGGAAGGAGAAATCTGTGAGTTCAGGTCCGCATCGGCGGCTGTGGTGGGCAGCCAGTGGGCGAGTGCCTGGAATTTTAACAAAGAATCGCTTGCGGCCGATTTCTACCTGGTCAAGGGGGCGCTCGAAAGCCTGCTCGACCGGCTGGATATGAAAGAAGTCTCATTTGATACTCTGGACCATCCCCTGCTTCATCCTACCAGAGCCGCAAGGGTTATGGCAGCGGGGGGCGAGATTGGAATCCTGGGCGAGGTCTCCCCTGAGGTTCGAGAACGGTTGGACATCAGAGGCCGCCCGTGCATATTTGAGGTCGATGTAGAGAAACTGATGCCTCTCGTGCCGGAATCTGTTGGCTACGAGGCTCTTCCCAGATTCCCGGCGCTTTACCGGCATCTAGCCGTAGTGCTCAGCCATGATGTGCCGTATGCGGACGTCCGGCGAGCCGTCTTTGAGTCGGGCGGCGCGATAGTGGAGGACATCGACCTTCTTGATGTATATACAGGCCCGCAGGTCGGAGAGGACGAGCGGAGCTTGACTCTATCGATAGTATTTCGCTCGAAAGACCGCACGCTGACGGACGAGGAAATGAGCGAGATACTTGATTCCATCAAGTCGAGGCTGGCCTCGGAGTTTGGGGCAAAGTTCAGAGGCTAAGCCTGGATTATGCATCAGCAGTTGCTTCGGACTGCTAGTCTGCCGAAGCCTGCTGATGCATAATCCGGCTAAGCAGCGAAAGGAGAAAGAGAGGAATGGCGTTTGAAAGGCACGACAGACTTCACAGCATTGAATCGGTCATCTGCCAGTTGCGAGATGTGATCTCTGCGCGCGTGATTGCCAACAGCAGCGGTGAGATAGAGGAGGTTCACGTGCTGACGGAGGCGAATCGCACGCCCAAACAAGTTGTAAGGGACATCGAGTCTGCTCTGATGGCCAAGCTGGGTCTGCAGCTTGACCATCGGAAGGTCAGTGTCGCCCAGGTTCAGGGGACTGGAAAGAAGGAGCAGGGAAGGCTTAAGTTCTCCGACGTATCCATCTCTCTTGAAGGCAGCAAGGCAGAGGCGACTGTCAGACTGAAAAGGAATGGCTGCGTTTATGAGGGCACGGCAGCGGGCTTGAGCTCCACGAACAGCCAAATGCGGCTTGTCGCGACCGCCGCGCTGCGCGCGGTTGAGAACGCGGGCGCCGCTGACGGCACGATGGTCGTGGAGGATATGAATACGGGGGTCTCACTCGGAGGAAAAAACGTTGCCATAGTTCTGATCAATATGGTGACGGACAGGGCTGACGATTTGCTGACCGGCTCCGCCGTAGTTAAGCAGGATTTATGGCGCGCTGTAGTGAACGCTACACTGGATGCAGTAAACAGACGAGCAACTTATGCAAGCGATGAGCAATGAGCGATGAGGTGATAGGTAACAGGTAACAGAGGGCCTTCCCATGACCCATGACCCATGACCCCAAAATTCGAGCCAACGGCGCTAGCGGTATAGGCAGCGAGCGAAAGAGTATCGACCCGAGCGAAGCGGTGATTGCGTCCCAATTGAGCGGAAATGGGATAGTATCATTCGCGAAAGGGGTTGACAAACGAAAATGAAGCGCCTAATGAAAGTACTGATCGCTTTGGCGACACTGGCTGCTACCTGCGGATCAAGCTGGCTTATTTGGCCTCCCCCATAGTCTAAGGATGGACTGTGTAAGCAGGTTACCAGCTTCTAACTGGTAGAAACAGTTTGCCTGCGCCGTTGGCTCGAGTTTTGGGGTCATGGGACATGGTAGAGGTAAGAGGTAAGAGGTTAGAGGTTAGAGGTTAGAGGTTAGAGGTTGGAACCTGTTCCCTTCTAACCTCTAACCTCCAGACTGTTCCGATGGACCGGCCCGTGTCGCGCCGGTCCTCATGCTGAGCCTGTCGAAGCATGCCGCACGTCCCCGTGCGGCGTTCCCCTCGGTCTCCGATGGTGTGCGATTTGCGATTGCGGACAATCCAGGGTCTGTTACCTATCACCTGTTACCTGTTACCTTGTTGTATCGGGACACCCTTGTCCCGATACTAATGCCTGGAGTTGAGAGGCGGTTTTGAGGGCCGGTATTGCCCTGCACTTGTCACCTGTGACTTTAGACTTTGCACTTTGCACTTGAGACTTGGCACTCCCCTCATCGCTCTGCCGTCAAGATTCCGCTCAGATGAGGCATAATTACAGATTAGGAGCGCAACGCCAGTCGGACCGACCGGGGATGTGGAATGGTAGGGAGTTCGAGGCCATACGATAAGTTTCGCCGAGCCTCGGTGGCCGTCGGCATACTGATGACGGGCGCCGTGTGCTATTTGATGCCACCTGACGCAGGCACGTGGCAGGGCATAGCCGCGTTCTCAGCTTTCACCGTACTTGCAAATCTGAGGCCGGTCAGTGTCGGCAAGGACAGGGTCACTGTAACCACCATCAATGCTCCCATCCATTGGGCGGTTCTCGTCCTGTTCGGACCGACGGCAGTCGTCCTCGTCGCAATCATCGCGTTTGCTATCTCAAACCTCGCAGGCTGGCTTACGGCAAGGATACTTGCCGGACTCGACTGTCCAAAGCAGTGGAAACGTACACTGCTCTCGGCGCTTGCCGGCCACTGGCTCGGCAGGCCGCAGTATCCGGCGAGGTGGGTGCTCAGCCTTATCCTATCGAATGCTTCACTGGAAGCAACGATGGGCGGCTGCGCTGCGCTGGCCTACATATCTGCGGGCGGTGTTCTACTCAGCACGGGATATATGGAACTCGTTCAAAACCACCGGTTGTTCGCGGGTTTCTTCCTGCCGTTCGCTGCCTCTCTGATGACCTACTTTGTGCTGGAGGAGGCGGTATATGTCATAAGCCGCATCACCTTTGAAGGCCAGCCTCAGGATACCCGCGATTGGTACAGCTTCGTGCTTCGGTGCAAGCTCCTTCTGCTGCAGACGGTGCCGATTACGGGCAGAGGATATCTGCTCCTACCACCTATCACCCTTCTTCTGGTCTATCTCTACCTTCACGTTGGAGCCTGGAGCGGACTGGTTGTTTTGGGCCCGTTCCTGTCGTTCAGGCTATCTGTTCAGAAGGCGGTGGAGCAGCAGGAACTCTATCTTGACACGATAGCCACCCTTGGTACTTATATGCAGCATTATCATCCCTATACCAGAGGTCATCTCAAGCGGGTTGCGGATATGTCCGAGCGGCTGGCCAGAGAGCTAAAACTGCCGGCGGAGACTGTTATGCTGATGCCCTACGCCGGCCTTCTGCACGACATCGGCAAAGTAGGTGTTTCCGAGGAAATCTTAGACAAAGTTGGTAAGCTCACGGATGAGGAATGGGCCACCATCAAGGAGCACCCGGTCAAGGGCGCAGAGATCGTTGAGCACATGGACTTCCTCAACAGAACGGTAGAATGGATAAGATACCACCACAAGTGGGCGAACGGTTCGGGGTACCCCAACGACGGGGCAAGAAACGGGAATGTTCCTATCGAAGCGGCGATCATTGCGGTTGCGGATGCTTTCGATGCGATGACTGACGATCGAGAAATGTCCACGGACTGGGTTTGCGATTCCTGCGGATTCAAGCCGGAGAACGGTGACCGGCCCGAGCAGTGTCCGCAATGCGGCGCTGCCAAGAGGCGAACCTACAGAGAGCCGCTGAGCATGGACGCAGCGATTGATGAGCTGAGAAGGGGCGCAGGCTCCCAGTTTTCTCCGGTTGTGGTCAAGGCTTTCTTGCAGATGGTGGACAGGGAGGGGATCAAACTTGGCGGGGCTGACTAATACGTGGCCACCTGGTGTGGTTATAGCGATTTTGATGGCTGTGGTCGTGACGTTCGGAAGCTGGTATTATTCAGTAGTCTACCAGCCGAGGAAGCTGCAGCGCGCATACAAAAGGGCGCTGTACACTCTGGCTACGGCCGTGGAGACAAGGGACTCCGGCACAATCGGCCACGCTAAGAGGGTGGCGAGATATGCAGTCGCAGTGGCTGACGAGCTTGGTATCAGAAAGCAGGAGCGGCTGCGGATCGAGTATGCCGCGCTTCTCAGGGACATAGGCAAGGTCAACGTGCCCGCTATTCTCCTCAACAAAACTACCCCGCTTGAACCCGAGGAATGGGACAAGGTGAAGAGCCACTCACAGCTCGGAGCCGAGATCGTGGGAGCTGTGCCGTTCCTGTCTTTCCTGGGCGATCTGATCCTGCACCATCACGAGTGCTGGGATGGTTCCGGGTATCCGAGCGAACTAATGGGTGAGGAGATACCGCTTGGGTCGCGTATTCTAGCTGTAACGACTGATTATGACGCGATAACTTCCGAGCGGCCTTATCATAAGCCTCAACCGCCGGAACAGGCCATTGAGCAGATCAAGAGCGGGCGGGGGAGCAAATATGATCCTGCTGTTGTGGATGCTTTTCTGAGAGTGCTTGAGAACGAGGGGGCTGCGTAATCGAGTGGTCCTGGAGGCTGCCATCGTTTCCATCATCGTTGCGCTGATCAGACGGGGGAACATCTCCCGGCTGGTTGAGCTGCTGGACAGGGTGGAGCGTTTCTGGTTGGTGTTTGTTCCTGCCGGGCTGCTCGTCGCCTCTGTCTTCAGCCGGAGGTTTCTGCCGGACGCGGTTTGGATGCCACTGACGGCCTGGCTGCACGTAGCGGCGATTGTGGCCCTGCTGTCTTTCGCGTTCTTGAATCTGAGGCTGCCCGGACTGAAGTGGTTCTTCGCCGGGCTGCTGTGCAACTTGCTTGCTGCTGTGGCAAACGGCGGAAGGATGCCGGTTTCGGCTTGGGCCGCACAGATCGCCGGCGCTCCAGATGTCTACGTAGGCATGAGGCACTTGCCTGCCGCGGAAGGCACGAGACTCTACTTCCTCTCGGACATAATCCCGGCCACAAGGCCGCCTATGCTGATGCCCGCGGCGCTTAGCGTCGGAGATGTGCTTATGGCTGTCGGTGTGTTCTTACTCGTCCAATTTACCATGTGTCCGGGCAGGAGGACATATGGATAAAGAACAACAAAAAAGCAGGTCTTGGAGTCTCCCGGCCTTGATTCTGACTGCTGCGATCGCGGCGGCCTTCAGACTCTGGGGGATCAGGTGGGGATTTCCGGACGAGCTTCACCAGTTCACCTACCATCCTGACGAAATCTTCCAGGTGGTGGCGATGCTCCGGCTCGATCCATTCAGTCTCCGGTTCGACCCAGGGTTCTACAACTACCCCTCCGGCTATATGAACCTCGGCTCGGCGGCGCTGAAAACTGCCATGGGTTACGGTCTCAATGTAGACGGCACTCTGACCGGCGCATATCTGGTTGCGAGGCTCCTCACCGCATCCCTCGGCGTTCTCACAATTCCCATAGTCTATGTGGCGGCTTCCAGGCTTTCCGGTCGAGCAGTTGGGTTCGTCGCGGCTCTAATCCTTGCAATAATGCCGCTGCACGTAGTCCACTCCCACTTCGCGACGGTAGATGTTCCCTCTGCTTTCTGGGTAGCGGCGGCTTTGCTTGGAGCGGCGGCAATCCTGCACAGACCCTCGACGGCGGCCTACGTTCTGGCGGGCGCTGCGGCGGGATTTGCCATGGGAACGAAGTACAATGCGGCGTTTGCCATTCTCCCGGTGCTCGCTGCGCACTTCCTTCGAGAGGACACGGCCCGTTTTCGGACTAGAATCAGAGACGGCAGAGTCTGGGCTGCGATTGGCTCATTCGCTGCGGCCTTTTTCCTGGCTACGCCCGGAATGCTCCTCGTGCCCGGCAGATACGCCGGCGGGTTCCTTTACGAAATGAAACACGCGGCAAGCGGCCACGGGCTGGTGTTCGAAGGCGAGGGGCCCGGCTGGTTTAGCGTGCTCACTAATTCACTCGGCTACGGCCTGGGTATTCTGCTGCTTGTGATTGTACTTTTCTCAGTGGCCCTGGCTGTGGTGAGGCATAAGCGGTCCGACCTCGTCCTGCTTTCCTTTATCGTCCCATACTTCCTGCTGATTGCGCTCTCCAAGGTCCACTTTGCCCGCTATGCGATCCCGCTTCTGCCGCCGCTTGCGATCCTGGCGGGCCGGCTCATGGTTGAGGTTCAGGAGACTCTTAAAGAGCAGGCGGTGCCTCATCTGCGGTTTATCTGGCTGGTCGGCTGTGCGTGCGTCATCCTCTATACGTCGGCTTATGCGGTTGCTCTCGACAAGCTTTTCGTCCTCCCGGACCCCAGGGATCAAGCGGCGCGATGGTTCGAGTCGAATGTCCCTCCCGGCGCTGTTGTGGGCCTGGCGACCGTGCCGTGGTTCTATTCACCCCCGCTTGCTCCAGGAATCGTGGGCACAGTCGGGCGCGAAAGCCGCTATGATCTCATGTCCGAATCGGCCTACACACTGACAACCAGCCCGGACCGCGAGTGGGACATCTCAATATTGGGCCCCGACACACGGTATGTGGTAGTTACGGACTTCGAATACAAGGACCCTCTGCGCCTTAAGCTTCCGGCCGTGGTGGAGTTCTTCAGAAAGCTCGAGCGGGACTATAAACAGGCCGCAGTCTTCAGAAACCCTTTACGCGCGTGGATCGACTTTGGACCGACGGAGATGCTGCCCCACGATTTGAAGTACATGGCGCCTACCGTCCAGGTCTACAGGAGGAAGTGATGGACGCCGAGGCGCAGCGATTCTTTGATTATCTCCTCGTCGAGAGAGGGCTTTCGGCCAACACCATAGCCTCCTATGGCCGTGATGTGGCGCAGTTCATAGAGTACGCCAGGGAGGAGATGGGCGCAGACTCGGTCGAAGACCTCTCCGAAGAGGTCCTGCTGAGCTTCCTGGCGAGATTGCAGAAAGACCATTATGCTGCCACAAGCGCGGCGCGCAAACTCGCTGCCATCCGATCTTTTCTCAAGTTCCTGATGCGCGAGGGGATAACCAAGACTGACCCGACGGGCGCTGTGGAAAACCCACGGGCCGCAAAGCCGCTTCCCAAGACGCTGACGGAGGACGAAGTGGAGCGGCTCCTCCGGCAGCCTGACCCATCGAATGACAATGGTCTCCGTGACCGCGCGATGCTTGAGACGCTTTATGCCACGGGACTTCGAGTGTCCGAACTCATCGGCCTGTGCGTAGAAGATGTCAATCTCAAAGTCGGATTCGTGAGATGCGTCGGCAAGGGATCGAAAGAGCGGATAGTGCCCATCGGAGAGGTGGCCGTTCAGACAATCGCGAGCTACCTCGACAAGAGCCGCGCCCGTTTTGCCAAAGGGCAGAGGACCGAGTATCTGTTCCTTACAAATCGCGGCAGGCCGATGACCAGAGTCGGCTTCTGGAAGATCGTCAAGAAGCGCGCCCGAGCGGCGGGTATAACCAGGCATATAACCCCTCACGTCCTCCGGCATTCGTTCGCGACTCATCTGCTGGAGCACGGCGCGGACATCAGATCGATTCAGGAGATGCTCGGACACGCAAGCGTCGCCACAACTCAGGTCTACACTCACGTCACACGCGACCACCTGCGGGAAGTCTACCGCAAAGCCCACCCCCGGGCGTAGTTGTGAGTTGTGAGTTGTGATCTGTGAGCGTCTGGGATCGGGTTCCGTATTGAGTTGTCAAAGGTTAGGGCTCGTACAAAAATAAAGGTATCATCCGGGTATTGGGTGATGGGTGTTAGGTGTTGGTAGGGAAGAGTCTTCCCAGCACCCAACACCCAACACCCGTCACCGTTGTGATTGCTACCTTTATTTCTGCACACTGCCTTAGATTGGCACAGGGACTAAGCAGCGTCCGCACTTGATTGCAGGTTTGGGCGCAGTCCGTCCCCTGCGGGGACGATGGCCGGGACAGAGCCCGGCCACTACATCTATTATTGCAGTGCAGTCAGGTTGAATGGTAGGGGATCATAATTCACAGCAAACCAGGATATTCCCGGCCCAGGTGTGTCCGGATATTCATCCGTTGGTACTCTATCACAATCATCAGATTGTGCGTGTCCGAAGAATAACTGAACGGACGGATGTCCGGGAAACCTTCGCCGGGGAGGAATCTCCCCGGCGATGTGCGCCTGTGAGCGTGCATGGCTAGAGAGGTGGAAGTCCTCTTCAGGCATACGCTCTCCGGCCTGTAGCCGA